>JBIIRN010000014.1:0-17754 GCA_044341525.1 Sediminibacterium sp.
GTTTGCGGTATAAATCTTTCGCAATCCACCCAAGCCAGGTCAGGTCAATTGCAAAAAAGACAATGGCCGTGAGCAGGTAGGCCAGCAATAATTTTCCGGTATTCATATCTCTAATGTACCGAATTTCCGCGAATGCGGGAAGGAATCAACTTTCCTGACATCTTAGGCTCAGTTTCAATTTTTGCTATTGAGACGAATGTGGCCGGTATTTTTCGCCGGCAGTTACAGCGAAGGGAAGTCTGTTTTGCGGTGGGGGTATCGGACAGGTAGCATAAGTGGTAAAGGCGCAAGGCGGATTAAAAGCCAGGTTAAAGTCTAGATGAATCGGTTCATTACCGGTTGTAATCGGAACATATAAAAAGCGGCCGGTTGGATAAGTGGTTTTACCACTGGTGGCATCTGCGAACAAAACAAACCATTGATTCCCTTCCCTCAACACATCGAGTCGGTAAGTAGAAGAGCCGTAATTAAAAACCAATTGTCCGGGTGAAGCTTCCCGGTTGACTTGTCCCAAAACATTTTGAATGGCTATTGTGCCAGACTGATTAGCAACAAAACCGGCTTTTATTTTCCAGTTAGGGTTAACGGGGAAGCGTTCGGGGGCTTTGAATGATTGCAGGGCGGGTGCGTTCAGGTCACGGAGGCGGATTCCGATTTTATCTCCTCTTTGTATAATATTGAATCGAAGTGAGCCGATAGAGAGTAGGGGAGCGTTATGAGTGCCACTATAAACAAGAAGGGTATCGATGAGTTGATTATTCAGGTAAACCCGGCTTTCAGGATGGGAGCTCCATTTTACTTCTCCTTCGCTTACAAAAAATCTTCCTGCCCGTTGGGGCATGTTGGGGTGATTTACTATAATGGCATTGTCTTTGGCGCTACCCATGGTTTGTATACCTTTTTCTAGCCAGAATAAACCGGATAGATTGACCCAGCCATCGGGTGCTTTCAGATCGGTTATTCGCTGCCGATACCAATTGTTAACTGAATCTTTATACGATATTTTTTGTGCCCGGGTAACCTGAAATAATAAGACGAATATGAATAACAAAAAGAGTCTTGGCGGATGAAACATATTTGGATGATTAAGAAATAAAAATAACGGGGGGCCGGAAAGAGGAGGAGCCAACTATCGGATTCGAACCGACGACCCTTTCATTACGAATGAAATGCTCTACCAGCTGAGCTAAGTTGGCTTAAGTACATCTTACGGGGTAAAAATAAAAAAAATTCGAAATCGGAAGCATTTCTACTAACCTATCTAAGTGTACCGGCGGCCCATTGAACCTGGTAGGCGGAGATCAGGTATTTGACCCTGAGTTCTGTCTGCTTTTGTAAAGATTCCAACCACTTGATTTCACGGCTATTTACCAGGAACAGACTGCTTTCACCCTGTGAGAATCGCAGCTCTTCGTTTTTCAACAGTTGCCGCAAATTACTCTGTACCTGGTCCGTGATTTGAAGTTGATCCCACTGTCGGGTGTATTCGCTGTAGTAATATCTTATTTTATTTTCTGTCTGCCATCTTTTGGCTGATAATTCGAGGGTAGATTCTTTCAGTTTGATCTGGGCACGCTTATATTCTCCTCTTCCCTGGCGGAAAAACAGTGGCATACTAAAGCCAATTCCCCAGCGATTATTATTTTGAAGGAAATTATTTTCCCACCCTGAGAAAACTGAATAATTCGGGTTGAGTATATTGGCCTTGACACTGAAATTTGGCAGCAGTTGCTGGAATTTCAGCTTCTTATCGATTTCCATGCTGCTTACTTTCAGTTCGGCAGCATTAAGTATTGGATTTTCATTTAGTGCATTGGCAAGTAATTCTTCCAGCGGAGTATTGAAGGCGCGGCCCCTGAAAAGTGCGATTTCAGGTTGCAGGTTATCCCCCAGTCTTACCGGTTGATCATTCGCCTGCCAGAGAAAATAGGAGAGTTCGATAGCCATGTTGTTTAGTTTCATGGCTGCTTCAGACTGTAAGAGTTTAATTTGTTGTAGTTGTGCATAGGCTTCGACGGTATCCATTACTGAACGATCACCGTTCTGGAAGTTGATTCTGACGAGTTGCAGGCGATTGGCAGCATTGACTGCAAACTGAGAAATCAATTGATTGATTTCCCAGGCACCTGCCCAGCGCCAATAGGCAGCATAGGTTTCCAGGAGCAGATCGTTGAGTTGAGCTAGGCGATCTTGCACACTCATTGTTTTCATCAGCTTGGCCTGCTGTAGGGCAGCTCTTCTTTTGTCAATAATCAATCCGTTACCCAGCGGTAATTCTATACCGAGATAACTCATTTTACCGGTACCCACTTCAGGGTTGGTAAATAAACCGCTGGTATTTTCAAGTCCGGTTCTTACGGTAAGAGGTGCGGCAAAAGGTATTTGTAATTCAGGATTGGAATAATTGTAATAGTTTTTTCCATCAAATGTTTTTCTGGAGGCATCCCAGGCCACAACCGGATCAAAAGCCCCTCTGGCTGTTGTTAGTTCGGCATCTGCTCTTTCGGTGATCAAAACTGCCTGTCGGGCTACCGGATGGTACTGACGCACCCAATCTAAGACAGTAGGGAGTGATAAGACATCTCCACTTGTTACCGGACCCTGGGCCAGTGATGACATAGAAGCTATCAGGCCGAGTAACCAGGCGGCGATTTTATTTTTTAGTCTCGCCATTGGTACTACTGGTTTCCGATTGATAATATTCAGGAGGGAATCCGTTGATGATTCGCCATAGTTCATAATAAACTCTTACATCTTTCAACAGAGCAATGCCTTTGGCACCTCCACCCATTCTAAGTTGTTTGGGCCAGGGGTGAGTGGGATCGTCTTCTTTTACGAGTACCCTGAATTTTCCATTGGCACTCACGTTGGTTTCAATGGCTGCTACCCTTCCACCGAAGGTACCAATACTGCTCTGCGGCCAGCCACTGAAAACGATGGCAGGGAATCCGTCAAAGATGAAACGCACTTTTTGTCCGATAGAGACCAGAGGCAGATCCATCGGATCGATGAAAAGCTGAACAGCAAATTGTACTTTTTCAGGAACGATTTCTACCAGCATGTCTCCTTCTTTCAACATTTCACCGATACCTGCTTTTTTTGCTTTGGTGATTTGTCCGCTTTGAGGGGCTCTTACATAATATAATTTATTCCGTGCGTCATAATTGGCATAGAGGTTTCTAAGTTTGGCCACCTCTGCTTCTTCGGTGGCAGCGGCTGAGAGGGCACTGAAGCGATCTCCTTCCGCCTTGGCAATTTTGTCTGAATATTCCTGCAGGGCGCTTCTTTTTTCAATCAGGAGGTTATTGATCTCTTGCTTATTTTGTAAAAATTTATTTTCTACGCTGATTTTTTTGGCAACACCATTTTGAAAATTGGCCCTTCTTTTTTCCAGCTCAATCAGGGCGATACTTCCGCTATCGTACATAATCTTTCCTGCATCCAGCTGTCGTTTATAGATAGACAATTCGTTTTGTGCAGCGATCAGGTCATTGCTGTCACTGGCTACTTTTAGGTATTGCTGCTGCAATTTGTTGTCGATAGAATTCAATTTTAATTCCAGGGCGTTTTTAAGGGCGGTAACCTGTATTTGAGCCGTTCCGGCTTTATTATTGTAATTATCAATGCTTTTTCCTTTGGCTCCAACTTGCTCACTGGTTCTTTTCAACAACTCCGGGTCGAAGTAATCTGTTTTGACCTCTCCTAATTGCAGAAGGGTATCGCCTGCATGAACATAATCTCCTTCTTTCACATACCATTTCACAACGCTTCCGGGGATTACACTATTCACCTCTTGTGGACGCTGGTCTTGTTGAAGGGTTGTGACGGAACCGGTTGCCCGGATGTTCTGGGTCCAGGGTAGAAAGAGGATGACCAATAAGATGATCAGGGTACCCAACATCCATTTTTTAATCCGGCTGACCTTTTCGATGTGATAGATGTTATGAAAGGAGCTCAGCTTTGTTTTCTGCAGTTCAGATTCTATGGGCTTTGATATAAATGGCTCCATGTGTTATTTAATTTTTTCTAGTTTCCCTTCGTTCATTTCCAGCACCGCATCGTACAACTCAAGGTCTTTATTTTTAGTAATGATGATGGCAGTTGACCCACGGAGTCGGATGAATTTGAGTAAGTTGACTTTATCCTGTTGACCGAGTTGTTGGAAAGGTTCTTCCAGTAGTAACAACCTGCTTTTTCCCATGAGGGAACGGGTAAGCAGGATTCTTTGACGGATACTTTGGGTGAGTCTTTTCCCTTGTGGGTCAAGCGATGTATCAAAACCCTGGGGTTGAGATTGAATGAAAGGGATAAGTCCGGTATACTTCGACACTTCCATGATTTCTTCAATCGAAATCGAAGCATCTGACATCGTAATATTTTCCAGCAGACTGCCTCGGAAAATATCGAGTTGATTCAATAAAACTCCGGTATGTTGGCGCAGGGAGGTCAATTTATAATTTGAAATAGGTAAGCCATCTATTAGCACCCTGCCTTCGATTTGTTTAAACGCTCCGGTCAGCAAGCGGAAGAGACTTGATTTGCCGCTTCCGGAAGTTCCGGTTAGCAAGGCTATTTGTCCTGGCTCTAGTGTCATATTCACACCGTGCAAGATTCTTTCTCCATAGGGGTAGGCAAAGTTTACGTCTTGAAACTCCACTTTTACTCCGAGTTGGCTGTCATTGAGAGAAGCGCTTCCTTCCGATTCTTTATCAGCACGGATTACTGTGTTCATTTTTTCAATAGAAGTGAACATTTCGTAAAAGGCATCCAAGCTGAAGAGAAATTTTTCAACGGAACCGATGATGGCTATAATCACCAAATCGGCAGCGATAAACTGACCGATATTGATCTGCTGGTCTACCAACAGGGTGGCACCTACTATCAGCATGGCAGCGGTGATCAGGGTTTTAAAACCGATCAGGCTCCAGGCCTGTGTGAGCAGGATTTTGAAATAATTGGTTCGGGCGATCAGGTAGCCACTGCTGAGTTCATCGGTCTTCTTCACCTGAATATCACAGTTGCGGGTATATTTGAATGACTTGATCATTCTTGCCAGTTCCTGTAACCAGGCACCTACCTTATATTTATATTCACTGGCTTCCAGTGCAGCACTGAAACCGGGTTGAACCGTGAAACGGATGATCAAAACAATCGTCAGGATCAGGATGGCTCCAAAAGCAATGAAGATGGGGTGATAGAATGACAGCAGCATAAGACCCAGGGTCATCTGAATAGCCGCAGTGGGCAAATCGAGTAATATTTTTTCTATTCCTTTTTGAAAGGAGGGCACTTCAAAATATCGATTCACCAGTTCCGGCAGATAGTATTGATCCATCTTCTCAACATCGAGTTGTGGAATTCTATCCGCAAATTCTAAGGAGTAGCGAACAAATATTTTCTGTTTTAGCTTTTCAATCACCTGCAATTGACGAACCTGGAGTAATCCTGCAATCAAGGTACCGGTTACCACCATAAAAATCAGAACAACAATGGAAGTGGAAATGGTACCTGCTAAAACGAAATTAATGATGGTTTGGATGCCCAGGGGCAATGATAGCTGAACCAAGCCTGCCAGGATGGCGTAGAAATAAATAGAACTGATATCTGCCCGGTCTACCCGCAATAGGGCGAGCATCGAGCGAAAAACCTTACCTGCCGATTGATAATTATTGGCCATTTATACTGGTTGACAAAGGGGTTTAAACAGGGTTGCACCGGTTTTTTGCCGGTGTAAAAGTATAACATTTTTTTTCGAAAGGAGTTCAGTTCACTGGGTCACCGGGGCAAAAATATTCAGATCTATATGCGCCTCGATATTGAGTTGGGGCTCTTTGTGCGCTTGTATTTTTTGCAGCAATTGCTCAAGGTTGGTTTGAAGTTGTTCAATACGTTTTTGAGAATGTATTAACTCATCAGGGGATAGACTTCCCGATACTATGCGCTTATTGTGGTAGTCAATTTTAATCGAAAAGATATCCGTAACGATGTTTACGGCATCCTGTTTTGGGTAAATTCCGTTGATCAGTGTCAATTCCATAATAAGGTATATTTAAGCAATTTATTATTTTTTATTGTCCCTGCGCCGCTGTAAATCCCGGGATTCCATCGAAGGTATACAGATTTTCTGTCTTTATGATTTCCAGGCCTTGTTTATGAACTTCCTCCATCAGTTCCAATACATCTGAGTACAATAATGGTTGTTCATTGGATGATGTAAATCTACATCTCCAATGATCAGTACAAAAGGTTTCAGGAAAACCCCCTGGCCAAACCTTGGTTCCCCGGTTGGTAATCATTTTCAGTGAGATAGGACGGTTTTTGCCTTTCTGCAAATGGGAAGCCAGCTCTTCTGCATTTCTGATGGAATACCGAATAAATAAATCTACCCCCACCAATTCTTTGTTTGCGGGCTTGGCGGCTTCATAATTGGTTATCACATGCCCCAGTCCTTGCTTGAAATGAACGGTATTCAATTGCTGTGGCGCTTGGCCTAAACGACTGATTACTGCATCTGCAAAGGCGCTGGTCCCTACTTTCTCTTTTGAAATTCCTTCCCGATAAATATCGGCGGTATGAATGCCCTCCTCAATGGTTTTCAACCAAGCGTTTTGAATGCGGGTAGCAGCTTCAAATTCTTCAATGTGCAAGAGCATCTGAACAGCAGCCAGCAGAAGCCCCGAGGGATTGGCGATGTCTTTTCCTGCTATGAGGGGAGCAGAGCCATGAATGGCTTCAAACAAAGCAAACTCATTACTGATGTTCACACTACCTCCTAATCCTACCGAACCGGTAATCTGGGCAGCTACATCACTCAGGATATCTCCGTACAAATTCGGCATTACAATCACATCGAAGTTTTCCGGGGTGTCAGCCAATCGGGCCGCTCCAATATCAACTATCAGGTGTTCTTTTTCAATCTCCGGATATTCAGCTCCGATGCGGTCGTAAGTTTTGTGGAACAAACCGTCGGTCAGTTTCATGATGTTGTCTTTGGTAAAGCAACTCACTTTTTTTCTTCCGCAGGAGCGGGCATATTCAAATGCGTACCGAATGATTTTTTCGGTACCGGGTTTGGAGATTAATTTCAGGCACTGTATAACCTCATCTGTCTGCTGGTGCTCGATACCCGCATACAGGTCTTCTTCATTTTCCCGTATAATAACCAAATCCATCACTGGGTGCTTAGTGGCAATAAGGGGATGGTAGGATTGACAAGGGCGAATGTTGGCGTATAGTCCCAAAACTTTTCGCAGGGTCACATTGACACTTTTATAACCACCGCCCTGGGGGGTTGTGATAGGACCTTTGAGGAAAACTCGGTTTTTCCTTAGCGTATTCCAGGCTTCAGTAGGAATACCGGATTGATTTCCATCCAGATATGCCTTTTCACCTACTATGATTTCTTCTATTTCTAAGTGACAATCTGCAGCGGTGATGATTCGCAGGGTGGCATCCATGATTTCGGGGCCGATCCCGTCTCCCCTTGCAATAGTGATGCAAGTGGGGGATTTCATTTTCATGGTGTAAAATTCCGTCTTATAATTCATATAATTTTATTTATAGTTATTATCTTTGCAATAAATTTACCTTATGAACTTTACCTTACATCAATTAAAGGTATTTCTGGTAGTGGCTGAATTGAAGAGTATAACCCAGGCAGCCCGGGAATTGAACATGACACAGCCGGCTGTCTCCATACAATTGAAGAATTTACAGGACCAATTTGACCTACCGCTAACGGAAGTGATTGGTAGAAAATTATATGTGACCGACTTTGGGAGGGAAATTGAAAATATTGCCCGACGTGTATTGGGAGAAGTGGATTCTATCAAAGATCATTCCCTCAAATTTCAAGGTGTTTTGTCCGGCAAGTTGCGAATAGCAGCTGCTTCAACGGGAAAATATATTTTGCCTTATTACCTGAGAAATTTTTTAGCAGAAAATCCACACGTAGAACTGGAGATGGAAGTCAGCAATAAAAACAAAGTATTGGAGCGCTTACGCAACAATGAGGCGGACTTCGTGCTATTAACTGTCATGCCTTCTGATATGGACTTATATGAGGAGGTGTTAATGCCTAACCGGCTCTACCTTTTTGGTGCAACTGAAAATGTACAGACTTTGCAGCAAAGTAATGGGGAAGTCTTGTTCAGAGAATTACCCCTTATATTTCGCGAAGAGGGTTCCGGTACCCGTCATTCCATGCAGCAATTTTTTCAAAAATCAAATATCAGTCCGCGTATCGGACTTTCCCTGAGTTCTACCGAAGCAGTGAAGCAAGCTGTAATGGCTGGATTAGGTTATTCTGTTTTACCGCTCGTGAGTGTAGTGGATGCGTTGATGCTGAATAAACTTTCTATCATTCCTGTCAAGGGCTTTCCGTTGCGCAACAACTGGAGACTGGTCTGGCTGCAGAAAAAACAGTTAACTGCCGTAGCTTCTGCCTTCCTGAATTATATCAAGGAACACAAACAACAAATCTATCAGACCCATTTTTCTCACCTGGAAAAAATTCATTAATGGGCAAATACCTGAAAGTATCCCAAAATTTCGTTAATCCGGCTCTGATCTAATAAACTTATTTTGGTTTCAAGGCTCTAATAGTTACAAGTTAATATATGAGTCTGAATAAAACGCAACGCCTGCTCTTGCTGGCTTCTACCTGCTGGTTTTTTGGGGAGGGTTTATTGGGCCCACTTTTTACGGTTTTTGCGGAAAGGGTAGGAGGTGATCTGCTCGATATAACCTATGCCTGGGCTTTGTTTTTGATTACTTCAGGTGTTTTATACATTGTTTTTGGAAAATTATTCACAAAGTCTAATCGTAAAAAGGAAATTCTTGTTTTTGGATATGCTTTGAATACGGTATTTACCTTTGGTTATTTGCTGGTACACAACAGCACCCAGCTTTTTATCCTTCAAATCTTACTGGCCATAGCCGAAGCTATATGTTCCCCAATTTGGGATGCCATTTTCGCCAAAGAACTTGATGAAAAAGATGATGTTTTCTTCTGGAGTGTAGCAGGCGGGCATACCCACCTGGTATCTGGAATTGCGATTGCTATTGGGGGCTTAATTGCTTACTATATCTCATTTGAGGCATTATTTGTTATTATGGGCATCATCCAGGCGATTGCTACTATCATTCAATGGCGGCTACTATATGTAAAGCCTACTTTACCTGTTCAATAGTTGCGGGGAATAGCTGTAACTTAGAGGAAAGCCATTCCATGCGTTTCGCACTTTTCGGACTTTTGATAGGAGCTACCTTGCTTTCTTTGAGTGCTTGTGCGCAGGCAAATGACTATGAGTATAAAAAAGCTTCAAGGGATGGTATTGGAAAATTTTACATGGGGAGAGAAATTGCTGCCGTTATGGGTGTGGGTGGAAGTTTTTGGCTGGAACGAGAAAACAGGGATGAGGAAGAGAATACTTCTCTGGCTATAGAGAAAATGCCCCTGCAGTCCAATAGTATAGTGGCAGATATAGGTGCCGGATCCGGCTATTATTCTTTTCGTATCAGAGAGCGGGTTCCCCACGGAAAAGTATATGCATTGGAAATTCAAGAAGGGATGCTCGAAATATTGCGTGCCCGAAAAGAATCTCTGAAAGACAAACTGGTTGAAGTAAAAGCATGTACGCAACAATCACTTAACCTGCCTAAATCTTGTCTTGATCTGGCATTCATGGTAGATGTATACCATGAATTGGAGTTTCCCAAGGAAGTGTTACAATCTGTTTATTATAGTCTGAAGGAAAATGGCAAGTTATTGCTCATAGAGTTCAGGGGAGAAGATCCGGAAGTGGCCATCAAACCCTTACACAAAACAACTATAGAGCAATTGAACCGCGAGTTGGGAGCTAACGGTTTCCGCTTGAGTTATCGGGGCGATTTTATGCAAGTGCAGCATTTTCTCTTATATGAAAAGATTCCCCACTTCTTTCAGTAGCCATGGAATTAATTAATAAGAAACAACCGGGCTCCGGAATAATGAGTCAACGGCTGCAGCAAATGAAGACAATCGTCTTCATTGGGTTTTTTGTAGTAGGAGTCTGTGTTTCGGGGATGGCACAAACCGGGCGCATCAATGATTACAACTCAATCGGCTGGTATACTTATTTTGGCAACTATCGGTTTTCAGATCGATTTTCTCTGCATGCCGAATACCAGTGGCGAAGAACACCTGTTATCACCAATTGGCAGCAAAGTTTGTTGCGGGTGGGACTGAATTATCATTGGAAGCCCTCCATCCTGTTTCGAGCAGGCTATGCCTGGGCAGAGACCTTTGCCTATGGTGAAATACCTATTAACAGCTATGGTAAAAATTTTACCGAGCATCGCATATTTGAGATGGTGCAACTGTCACATCAAGAGGACCGATTTGATTTTGTTCATCGGTTTATGCTGGAGCAAAGGTGGATAGGAAAATACAGTTCAGCATTAGCCGATAAAGAAGATGAATATGTTCGGACCAACCGGGTGAGATACCTATTTCGAACCGTATATAGGTTGAGACAGGATGCCAGAAAATTTCCGGTTCCATATCTGGCTGTTTATGATGAAATTCTAATTGGCTTTGGAAAAAATGTTGCGGTAAATATTTTTGACCAGAACCGTTTCGGTTTTCTCGTGGGTGCCCGATTAAATGCGAACTGGGCATTGGAGGGAGGGTATCTCAACCAAATCCAGCAACTTTCCAGATGGGTATCCGGTCAATCAGTGATGCATTATAACCATGGTATAATCCTGAGCGCCTGGCATACGGTTGACTGGCGCAAAAAAAAGAAGTAAATACAAAGGGATTCTTTTTCTGGTGCGGGTCAGAAAATTATTTTCTCGACATCACCTTTTCGGCAGCAGCTACAATGTTCGGCGTATCGAGGCCGTATTTCACCAAGAGATCTGCCGGTTTACCGCTTTCTCCGAATGTATCATTGGTTCCAACAAATTCGATGGGAACAGGATGGTTTCTTGCTGCAGTTTGTGCTACTGAATCACCCATCCCACCAATGATATTGTGTTCTTCGACCGTAACGGCACAGCCCGTTTTTTGTAAAGATGCAACAATGGCTGCTGTATCCAGGGGTTTTATCGTATGGAGATTAATCAGTTCCACACTGTATCCTTTTTCTTCTAAAATGCGGCCGGCTTCAATAGCTTTCCATACCATGTGTCCACAGGCGAAAATGCTCACATCGTTTCCTTCACTGATGATCTGTGCTTTTCCGATTACAAAATCCTCTCCGTTTTCACTGGTAAAATTGGGCCATTTCGGTCGGCCGAAGCGCAGGTAAACAGGTCCCTGGTAGTCTGCCATTTTTTTGGTAGCGGCCTTGGTCTGGTTGAAGTCACACGGAACGATTACTGTCATTCCGGGTAACATTTTCATTAACCCGATGTCTTCCAGTATCTGATGGGTAGCGCCGTCTTCTCCGAGGGTGAGGCCTGCATGCGAAGCACAGATCTTTACATTTTTATCACTATAGGCGATGCTTTGACGAATCTGGTCGTATACCCTTCCCGTGCTGAAATTGGCGAAAGTGGTGGTATAGGGAATTTTACCTCCTACCGTCAAACCTGCTGCCATTCCCATCATATTGGCCTCAGCAATGCCGCATTGAAAAAATCTTTCCGGGAAATCTTTCATGAAGGGTCCGAGTTTCAATGAGCCTGCCAGATCCGCGGTCAAAACGACCACCTGATCATTAGCTTTTCCTGCTTCATAAATTCCCTCACCAAAACCTGCACGGGTTTCTTTTTCATTGAGAACCTGAATGTCTTTTAATGGCATAAGACTGATTTGTCGGTTACTATAATATGGGTGTAAAAAATTAAATCGGTGAAGTTTACCCTAAACATCAATTGTCTTTACATCAGATTAATGAAATTATCCCTCAAATGTGCTGTAGAAATAAGGTGTTTTGGCCTCGAATTCAGCACTACAGGTATCCACCATTTTGTAAACCCTGGTTATGCCCAGGGATGTTCTTTTGTCGAGAACATCCTCATCCGAACAATTCCCCTGTAAAATTCGTGCGATCTGAATGTCTGAGAATCCATTCACTTTGGCTTCCCTTAACAATGCTTCCGGCAGGGTATCAATCTGGTAGTTTGCTATTTCTTTTTCAATGCGACAAAGTTGTTGAATCTGAAAAACAAACCAACGGTCTATACCGGTGGATTGAACAATTGACTTGACAGTGGTGCCTTGCATCAAGGCATCTTTGATGCGAAAGATGCGGTCCCACTTCGGAGTCTTAATATATTCGGTTAGTTCTTCATTCTTCATGAGACTTTTTCCATAGTAGCCCAGTCCGACTGCTTCATTTTCCAGACTCTGACAGGCTTTCTGTACTGCTTCTGTGAAGCTTCTTCCAATACCCATTACTTCTCCCACGCTCTTCATCTGCAGCCCAAGGGTATCGTTGGCACCTTTGAATTTATCGAAATTCCACCGGGGGATCTTTACAATGACATAATCGAGTGCGGGTTCAAAATAAGCTGAGGTGGTTTGTGTGATCTGGTTTTTCAATTCATCAAGCGTATAGCCAATGGCCAGTTTAGCTGCAATTTTAGCAATGGGATATCCGGTTGCTTTAGAAGCCAATGCAGAGGAACGGCTTACCCGGGGGTTAATTTCTACTGCAATCAGTTCTTCTGTTTCAGGATTTTGGGCAAATTGAACATTACATCCCCCGGAAAAATTACCCAGGGAGCGCATCATTTTGATGGCTTTGTTGCGCATGTCTTGAAAAGAGGTATCACTGAGGGTCATAGCCGGAGCTACTGTAATGGAGTCTCCGGTGTGAACACCCATGGGATCGAGGTTTTCTACCGTACAGATAATAACGACGTTATCTGCCTGATCTCGCAGCAGTTCCAGTTCAAACTCTTTCCATCCCAAGACGGCTTTTTCTACCAGCACTTCGTGAATGGGGGAGGCGGTAAGTCCCCTCTCCAGGGCTGCGTCCAGTTCATCTTTGCTGTGAACGAAACCACCCCCTGTTCCACCCAGGGTGAAGGAGGGACGGATTACCAGGGGGAAACCGATTTCCTGCGCAAATTCTTTGCCTTCGAGGAAGCTGTTCGCCACCCGGCTGGGGGCAACTGCGATGTCGATTTTGATCATTAATTGCCGGAATTTCTCCCGGTCTTCAGCAGTTTCTATAGCTGCTATGTCTACTCCAATGAGTCGAACATTATATTTTTCCCAAATCCCCAACTCATCAGCTTCCATACAAAGGTTCAAGGCTGTTTGTCCGCCCATGGTAGGCAATACAGCATCAATCTTGTTTTCCGATAAGATCTTTTCAATGCTATCGGTTGTGAGTGGAAGCAGATAGACCTTATCAGCCATCATCGGGTCGGTCATGATGGTAGCAGGATTGCTATTAATCAGAATTACTTCAATACCTTCTTCCCGCAAACTGCGGGCTGCCTGGGAACCGGAGTAATCAAATTCACAGGCCTGTCCGATGATAATCGGACCCGAACCAATGATGAGAACGGAGTGGATGGAATTGTCTTTGGGCATGGGTCTGAAATCAGGCAAATGTAAGAAGCTACCGCCAATCTCTGTCTGATTTTTGTCTTTGCTACCCGGGTTTTCAACAAAAACACCTTCAGGATGTTATTAATGTGCATTTATTGAATTTAAATCTATTGTATGGCTGAATTGAAAGAAGGTAGCAAGGCCCCCGCATTTAAGGGAGTAGACCAGAACGGACAGGCAATTTCCCTAGCTGATTTCAAGGGTAAAAAAGTGATTTTGTATTTCTATCCCAAAGACGATACGCCGGGCTGTACCGCTCAAGCTTGTAACCTGCGCGATAACTATAAGGCACTTTTGAAAAAGGGGTTCCAGGTAATTGGGGTCAGCACCGATGATGTAAAAAGTCATAAAAAGTTCGAGACCAAGTATGAACTGCCTTTTCCGCTGGTTTCAGATGCAGACAAGACCATAGTGAACAAGTATAATTTATGGGGGGAAAAGAAATTCATGGGTCGAACCTATATGGGAACTTCCCGCACTACTTTTTTAATTGATGAGGCCGGAAAAATTGTGAAGATTATCAACAAACCTGATACCGCCAATCACACGGAAGAGGTATTAGCTGCTTGGGCTGAGGTTAAATAAGCATATAATCGTAAGCAAAAAAAAAGAGCAACCGTCTGGTTGCTCTTTTTTTTAGGGGTCCGGTCGGACTTATTTCTTTGTCTCCAGCAATTTAAAGAACTGATCAAGTTGCGGTAAGATCACGATGCGGGTACGGCGGTTGGCAGCACGTCCTTCCGGCGTGGTATTATCCATCAGGGGCAGATACTCACCACGACCGGCAGCTGTCATGCGCTTGGGGTCGAGTCCATAACTTTCCTGCAATAAGCGAACCACGGTGGTAGCTCTTTTCACGCTCAGGTCCCAATTGTCTTGAATACCTGCACTGCTAATAGGTACACTATCGGTATGACCTTCTACCATGAATTCGATGTCAGGCTGGGCATTCAATACTTTAGCTACTTTACCCAATACTTCCTTGGCGCGGTCAGTGATTGAATAACTACCGCTCTTGAACAGCAGCTTATCGGAAATATCTACATAAACTACGCCCTTATCTACCTTGATATTAATGTCTTTGTCATCAAGGTTACCGATGGCTCCTTTCAGGTTCATCACCAGGGCCATGTTCAAAGAGTCTTTTCTGGCAATGGAACCCTGCAGGTCTTTGATGTAAATGTCTTTGGCACCGATATTTTCCAGTGACTTTTTAATACTTTCTGCCTGAGAGCCTGTAACCACAGACAGATCTTTGAGTTGGTTCAGCACCGTATTATTATTGTCTCTCAGATAGTCGATTTGCTTATTCAGGTCAGCAATTTGGCCTTCTAGGAGGGCTTTTTTGCTGTTCAGGTCTGACACCTGACCATTGGCACGCTCAATGGAGAAATTGCATTTTTTTAACTCATCCTGCAGATCTCTGTACTTGGCTTGCATGGCAAGATAATCGCCACTCAACTGGGCATATTTGGCTTTTTCAGCCTCCAAGGCCTTTGGACTCACACAGGAAGCACCAAAAAAGGCGATCAACACTACAGCTAAAACTACATTACTTTGTTTCATGGGCTAAGAATTAGGTTCAAAATTACTGAAAAAGGCATAATTCGTGCCAATACATAATTACGAGGGACATTTTATCAATTTATTAAGAAGATTCATCTCCTTCCTAATATGCTGCAATGCCCCTTTGTAATGCAATGAAATCGGTTCTGAGCAGTAAAATGCTTAGGCCCAAATCACTTGCTTCTCTTCCTGGCTCCAGGGGAGATACTGATCTCCAAAGGAAGCATCTACGGCTTTTCTTTTTATTTTCAGTGTAGGTGTGAGTAGGCCATTGGCGATTGTCCATTCTTCCCCTACCACAATAACTTTTGATAATCTTTCGTGGTGCTCCAGTTGGCTATTCGTTTGTTCCAATAATTGTTGGAGGGCATTGATTTGATGTTCGGAAGATTCTGCTTTGATGGTTTCCGACAGGGTACAGATTGCCATTGCATTGGGTAGGCCGGAGCCGATTACACAAACCTGAGATAACATGCCTGCCTGAAGCAGTTTTGATTCGATAACAGCCGGCATCACATATTTTCCCTTGCTGGTTTTGAATTGATCTTTAATTCTACCGGTAATAGTGAGGAATCCTTCTGCATCAATTGATCCTTCATCTCCGGTTTTCAGAAAACCGTCTTCAAAAGAGGCGGCAGTCAGTTCCGGCTCTTTGTAATATCCCAGCATCGATGCCTCACTTTTCACTTGTACTTCATTGTCTTTTCCCAGTCGAACAATGACGCCTTCATAAGAAGTTCCTACGGTACCAAACTTAACGGCATGCTTTCTATTGGAATGTGAAAGTGCCAGGTTTTCTGTCATACCATAAGCTTCCTGTATGATGATGCCCAATTTCTGAAACCAAAATAAAAGAGCGGGGTTGATGGGAGAAGCTCCTGTGAATGCATGTTTGTACCGGCCCAATCCCAGTTTTTTCCTGATTCCTTTTTTTATGACAGAAGATATAATGGGGATGGAAAGCAGGCGATCGAGTTTTTTTTGCGGTAATTTTTTAAGAATTCCTTCTTGTAATTTTTCCCAGATTCGAGGAACGGCCAGAAAGATAGTAGGTTGGGTATGCGCAAGATTAGCGGCAAAAGTATCCATGGATTCCACAAAATAAATAGTGCTGCCGGTGTAGATGGCGCCGCATTCCACCAACATTCTCTCTGCTACGTGGCAGAGTGGCAGGTAAGAAAAGAAAATTTCTTTCTTCAGGTGGGGGTAGCTTTTTAGAAATGCATCCACCGCATAGGCGGTGGCAGCATGATTGTGCATCACTCCCTTGGGTTGACCGGTTGTTCCGGAGGTGTAAACGATACAGGCAAGGGAATCGGGATCAACTTCAGGATTTCCTTCCATAGGGGCATTGGATGCCACCAGATCATTCCAATTCAGGCACCCTTCATTGGGGTAAAAGGGAAATGTGATGGAAGGGAGTTCCCCGGGAACTCCCTGTCTGAGATATTCAGGATTATCTAGTTTGCCAATAAATATTGCCTTTGTTTCACTGTGCTCAATTATCTCACGGATAGCTTCAGGGGTAATATTTGGATATAAGGGAACACAGATACAACCTGCCAGGGCGATAGCCAGGTCTGACATAATCCAGTGGGCACAGTTTTTACTTAAGATAGCAACCTTGTCTCCTTTTCCCAAACCCATGGATTGAATTGCCGCTGCCATGGATCTGATCTCCCGACCGGCCTGCTGCCAGGTAAATTCCTGATAAACGCCCCGAACGGGTTCTGATAAAAACAGATCGTCGGGTTGAGCTGCTTCAAACTGACAAAATTTTTCAATGAGCAGCGGTAATTGCTGTGTCATGCGAATTATTTTAAGGTTGAACAAGATGAGATAAACCCAACTCAGGGTTTTTTCCGTGAAGACCTCCAAAGAATTGAATAATTCTATGAAAATCTGCTTCAGTATTTTCAGTCGTTTCAAAAGGAGTATCTATAACCACTTCTTTTTTCCCGAAATCAAAGCCAATCATTAATAGCGGTACCTGTGCCTGCCGGGCAATATGATAGAACCCGGTTTTCAGGCGTTCTACTTTTCTTCGGGTACCTTCAGGTGAAAGAACCAGAGAAAACTCTTCTGCTGCCTGGAATTTTTCTACGACCTGTTCCACCAGGTTATGGGCAGAGGATCGGTCAACCGGGATGCCCCCCAACCAACGGAAAAAGAAACCAAACGGCCCGTCAAATAATTCTTTCTTACCCAGAAAACGAACATGTCCTAGTCGCAATTTTGATCGTACTGCCAGTCCGAGTATAAAATCCCAGGCACTTGTATGCGGGGCAACAATGATTACCAGTTTTTTCAGGTCATAAGGGTAATGACCACGGATTTTCCATCCTGTTATCCATAACAGGAAATTTGCAATCAATCGCATACGGCAGGCAATGTTCTTAACTACAAGATAATAATTCCTTGCCAAATTGGTATAATCTGTAAATGATATTCAGTTGGATAATTACTCTGTTGAATTATTTCTCCTTTTAAATACTGTAACCTTAACAGGTAATGAGCAATTTTCTCATTCCAATGAGCGTTTATGTAAAAAAATGAAAAACCATGGCTACCCTGCGTTCACTGGTTGGCTCTGAATTGATGCTGGTAAAACAACACATCGCCGGTATCCGTCAGAT
>JBIIRN010000011.1:0-18753 GCA_044341525.1 Sediminibacterium sp.
CTTACGGCGATATGTATTATAATATTCCCTCGTTGTTCAGCGCTGTCAGCAGAACAGAGTCGCCGCTGGTAGAAGGTTGGTGGCGGGCCGTAAATTTTACTTATAATAATGTGGTCATTGAGTGTTTTGTTGATGAGTTGGCTAAAAAAGCAGGGGTTGATCCCCTGGAATACCGGCTTTCTCTTTTAAAAGATCTTCCTTCGGGTAAAATAAAGGGGGGCGCGTTGTATGAGCCGGAAAGGCTTGCAGGTGTTCTCTCTTTGGCGGCAGAAAAAATAGAGTGGAAGAAAAAGAGGCCGGCAGGACGGGGAATAGGTATTGCCTGTTGTTTTTATAACCATGCTAAAGCTTATACTGCACACGCTTTTGAAGTAAGTGTCAATAAAGAGAAAAAAATTACCGTCCACCGGGCCGTAGTTGCAACTGACGTGGGAACCATCATTGATCAGGATGGTTTTAGAAATCAAGTGGAGGGGGGTTTTGTCTGGGGATTGAGTGCTGTTTTGAAGAGTGAAATTACTGTTCAAGGCGGTGCTGTTCAAGAAAGTAGTTTTTTTGATTTTCAGGTTTGCCGCTTACCCGATGTTCCTCCTTTGGAAATTCATGTTGTTTCAAGCAACCGGGAGCCCGGGGGTGCAGGAGAAACCTCTGTTCCTTCTGTTATGCCAGCTTTAATCAATGCCATTGCTTCGGCAACGGGAGAAAGAATACGAACACTGCCAATTAAAAATAAAGGTTATTCTATTTAGTCTTTTCCGCTCGTTCAAACCGGAGGTCGTGGAAATCAAAACTAAAATCAGTGAGCGGAGAAATGGCGCGCATTCGTATCGTCTTTCCTCTGCCCTCTTCATCTAGCCCAAAGTTCACAAAAGCATCGGCATCCATGCTTCGGTCATTCCATCTGACCACCATTGTTGTTCCTTTGTAGGGAAATAGCTGACCGGTTAATTTCGGAGAGCGCTTCATTTGCAGCCAGGGTTGTCCGTTTTTTTCGTGAACAGTTACTTCTCCCATCCAGGGGTCGCGATAAATTCCCAAAAAGGGCTTCCAGTTTGTTTCGGCCTTTTGGGTAGCGGTGTTTATTTCTTTTTCTACAGAATCCATTATTTTTTTTACTTCTGCTAATTCCTGGAATCTTGCTTTTTTCAATCTCTCGTGCCAGTCTATCCCCTTAACTCCTAAATAGCTGTCTTTAATTGTATTTGTTATGGTAACAAAAGCACTGCCCTCTTGTTGGTTCGTCAACACAATAATTCCCAGGTTTATTTCGGGTAGCATTGTTATTTGTGTTACCATCCCTTCTAAGCCTCCCGTATGGGTTGCCTGAAATTTTCCTTTTACGTCTGACAAAACAAAACCGAGTCCATAAGCGGAAAAGTGAACGTTATAAATTCCTGGAGAATAAACAGGTAAAATGGTTTGTGGCGTCCAAAGTTCTTTTATTGTAGACTCAGCAAGAATTTTTTTTCCTGCTGGTGATATTCCTTTATTCATCAAGCAGATCAGCCACTGGGATAAATCATTAATATTAGCGTAGATTCCTCCGGCTGCGTGTAGGACACGCAATGTGTTTCTTGGAATTACCCGAACTACTCCATTCACTGGCGCGTGTCCATCAATTACATCCTGATAATCGGGTAATCGCTCGTAAGATGCGGCGCTGGTTTTCATCCCAAGGGGCCTGAGTATATTCTTTTCTACAAATTCATCCCAGCTTAGTCCGGATACCCTTGAAATAACTTCTCCTGCAATAATATAGAGGTTATTATCATAATCATACTTGGTTCTGAATTCTGAAGACTGCGGTAAAAAACGAAGGTTGTAAATAATATCTTTCAGGGTAAAATCACTGGAGTCGGGAAAAAACATTAAATCTCCCGCACCCAAACCCATACCACTTCTATGGGTTAATAAATCCTTGATGGTAAAATGTTCTGTAACATAAGGATCATATAATTTAAATTCAGGAATATAATCCCTCACATGATCCTCCCATTTTATTTTACCCTGTTCTACTAAAATTCCCAGGGCTGCGCAGGTAAAAGCTTTTGAATTGGAAGCAATTCCAAATAATGTATTAGGAGTTGTGGGTTGTTTTGTATTCAAAGAACGAACACCATATCCTTTTGCGTGTATAATTTTACCATCTTTAACAACCCCCACAGCTATTCCGGGAACATTAAAAGATATTAATACCTTTTCTACCAGGGAATCAATTGCTCCTGATGTTATGGGTTGGGATTTAACTAATCCTGGAAAAAGTAGAAGGAAAAGAATTATTTTTTTCATGTATTTGATTTTATCCAAGCAATCCCGCTTTTTTACTTATCTCCATCATTCTGTCCATTGGAATTTTTGCCGCCAGGCGAAGCTCTTCCTCCATTTGAATTTCCGGAACCTCGTATAAAAGGGCATTATATAATTTTTCCAAGGTGTTTAATTTCATGTGCGGACATTCATTACACGCGCACAAATTATTAGGAGGGGCGGGAATAAATGTTTTTTGGGGTGATTCTTTTTGCATCTGGTGTAAGATCCCTGCTTCTGTAGCTACAATAAAAGAGGGAGAAGAATCGGCCTGAGAATATTTTAATAATTGAGTCGTGCTTCCTATAAAGTCTGCTTCTGCCAATACCGCCTCCTCACATTCCGGGTGAGCAATCACCTTAGCTTCCGGGTGTCTTAATTTTAAACGAATAATTTTTTCCCTGCTGAATATTTCATGAACCATACAGGCGCCGTCCCATAACAACATATTCCTTCCAGTCTTTTTGTTCAGGTAAGCTCCTAAGTTTTTATCGGGAGCAAACAGAATTGGTTGATCTTTAGGAACACTGTTAACAATATGAACCGCATTGCTGCTGGTACAAATTATATCACTAAGCGCTTTAATCTCTGCAGTACAGTTGATGTACGAAATAACAATATGATCCGGGTGTTTTTCCCTGAATTGACGAAACAAAGCAGGGGGTGCACTATCCGCAAGCGAGCATCCCGCTTTCCAGTCAGGAACAATCACTTTTTTTGAGGGGTTTAGAATCTTAGCTGTTTCTGCCATAAAATGTACCCCGGCAAAAAGAATAATAGAGGCTTCCGTTTTACTTGCCTGTTGTGCTAACCCTAAACTATCTCCAATAAAATCTGCCACATCCTGAATATCCGGATCCTGATAATAATGGGCCAGAATCACAGCATTTTTTTCTTTTTTTACACGCTCTATCGAAGAAAAAATATCAAGCTTAGGATCAACAGGAATATCAAGAAAACCCCCTTCCGGTAAAATTGGATGATTTAACATGTAAAAATCATTTTTGTAAAACTACTGGCTTTTCTTCTTGAATCCTTATGTGAATTACTTGCGTAGTATTAAATAATCTATTTTATTTAAAAACCAACTATTACTATTACCCTTGTGGATTAGTGGATATTCATTCTCTCCACACAAGGCATGATGATTATTCCCCACACTATTAACAAAATAATCCACACCGGTTTATAGTACTATAATGAAGTCTGTTAATTTTCAACAGAAGAAAGAATATTTTTTCATACTCTCCGAATAAAAAAACTAACAGGTTTTCCTCTGTGAATTAACGGGGAAAAACACCCTCCTTTTTTTTACTTCCTTTTTTTTATCTTTTTTTTATCTCCCGAATTCCACCAGCCCGATAAAAAATTATTGACTTTTCCCCAGTATTTTTTAGATATTCACTACCCAAAGTGGAAAAAATAATAATCCCCGATTTTCCTTCATTTTTTGATTAAAAGAATCGCAGTTTGTCGGGAACGGCGAATACATTATTTTTGCCCTCCCATAGCCGTAAAAGCTATTAAATTATAATATTTTATTATGTCTATTATCCAAAGAATCCGTGATAAAGGTGCCTGGGTACTTTTTGGAATCATTGCCCTCGCTTTGATTGCTTTCATTTTGCAGGATGGTGTACGCCAGGGAGGCGGTTTATTCACTAATACTACCGTATTAGGAGAAGTAAACGGCCAATCTATTTTAAAAGCGTCTTTTGATGAAAAATTAAATGACCTGGAAAAGATGTCTGCCGGCCAGGGTGGTCCTCGCGAAGAATTAATGGAACAACTCTGGATTCAGGAAGTTGATCAATTGTTATTGAAGCAACAATATGAGAAATTAGGTCTGATGGTTTCCCCGAAAGAATTATCGGACTTATTATTTTCACCCAACTCACCCTTGAAACAGGAATTCACCGATCCTGCCACAGGAGAATTTCGCGCCAATGATGCTCGTAATTTCATTGCTCAAATGAAGCGTAGTAAAAACACAGAACAAACCAGACTTCTTAATTCTGTATATATCAACCCAACTGTTGAACGAATTCTGCGAATTAAGTATCAGTCCCTTTTATTACAATCTTCTTATATACCGAAATGGCTGGTGGAAAAGCAACAAGCAGACAATAATAGCATCGCAACGATGTCTTATGTTTATTATCCTTACACCGCCCTGCCGGATACCGCAGTTAAGGTGACGGATGACGATATTGCTTCCTATGTAAAAAAACATGCGAACCAATACCAAAAAGAGGAAGAAACCCGCAGCATTACTTACGTTGCCTTCAGCGCAGCTCCTTCCCCAACAGATTCTGCCAATGTTTACAATGAATTAATGGCACTAAAAGATAGTTTTAGCTCCTCTACCGATCCCGGCTTGTTTTTGGCAAAAAACTCATCTGCCCTTCCTTACTATAACAGTTATTTCAGTAAGAGCCGGATACAACAACCCAATAAAGACACCCTGGTTCGTATTCCCGTAGGAAAGGTTTATGGTCCTTACATAGATGGAAACAACTATGTTTTAGCAAAAATGATCAGCACCAAAACATGGCCCGATAGCGCAAGGGTTCGCCATATTTTGATTGGCTTTAATGACGACAAAACCAACCAGCCCATAAGAAACGATAGTATGGCATCCAAGTTGGCGGACAGTATACAAAATGCGATTATTACGGGCGCCGATTTTAATGCACTTTGTCAACGTTACTCCAACGACCCGGGAAGCAAGGATAAGGGCGGTGTTTATGAATATTTTCCCCAGGGCCAGATGGTAGCGGAGTTCAATGAATTTGCTTTTGATAAGCCCGTTGGCGCCAAAGGAGTGGTTAAAACAGATTTTGGGTATCACTACATAGAGGTGTTGGGACAAAAAAATCCGAATCCGGCGTATAAGATTGCGTACCTCGCCAAACCAATACTTGCGGGAACAGAAACCGAAGCAGCGGCCTCTACAGCCGCCGCCCAGTTCATTGCTGCAGCTAAAAACGCAAAAAAGTTTTCGGATGAAGCTACCCGGATGAAAATGCCACTCCAAAGCATTTCTGATATCAGACAAAGCGACTATACGGTGGGAACTCTGGGTCAATCCAGAACAATGGTTCGTTGGGTATATCAAAACGATCTGGGAGATATATCTGAGCCCACCGCTATTGGCGATCAGGTAGTCGTTGCTCTTATCAACGGAATTTTTCCCAAGGGAACCATGACGGTTGCCGAGGCAAAGCCCCTAGTTGAAAACCTTGTACGAAACGAGAAGAAGGCCGAAGTTATAGCAACGTCCAAAATCAAGGGTAAAACGCTTGATGAGATTGCCAAGAACCTCGGAGCACCCATTCAAAAAGCAGATACCCTTTTCTTCTCCGCTCCTTTTATTGCAGGTATCGGAAACGAACCAGCCGTTGTTGGTGCAGCATTTAACAAATCTGCTGTTGGTAAAACCAGTTCCCCTATCCGAGGCACGACCGGCGTATTTTCAATTCAAACCGAGTCAGCAGGCGCCCGCCCATCAATGCAGGATACAGAATCCTTCAAACAAAGCCTGATGCAAATGCTTCGCTCCGGGTCTTTCCGTAGCCAGGACGCCCTAAGAAAAGCGGCCAACATTAAAGACAACCGCTTCCAGTTTAATTAAGGAGAGTTAACCCTATTTCAAGAGGCCCGGAAACCCCGGGCCTTTATTTTTACCCTTTCCGAAACAACGGACCGCTGCAGAATAATTAACTTTGCTTATTCTTTATGGAACAGCCGTTTGTTAACAAGGTAGCCGAGAGCGGGCTTATCACCCTCGACCCCGCGGAATTTTATCCCACGGAAAACATCCGCGTATTTGATTTAAAGGACCACCTTTATATGAACCTTATCCTAAAAGAAAAAGAATTCCGGGTTGCCTTGCAGAACACAGACTGGACCGTATATCAAAATTGTGCTGTTGGCATTGTTTGTTCAGCAGATGCTATTATTCCTCTTTGGGCCTATATGCTGGTGGCTTCAGCACTCGAACCTTTCGCTTCTTTTATTATCAAGGGCAATGAGCAACAGGTATTAGAGGCGCTTTTCCTTCGAAACATTGCGAACCTCCGCGCCGAAGAATATACCGATCAGCGAGTGGTAGTAAAGGGCTGTGGCGAAAAACAAATACCTGAGTCGGTATATATTGCCATAACAGACAGGCTTCGTCCACAAGTGAAAAGCATATTTTTCGGAGAACCCTGCAGCACCGTGCCCGTCTACAAGAAAAAATAACAGACTCGATTATTGGCTCTTGCGCGTGGTGGCATCAACAAACCGCGCATCATAATCTTCCCGGATAGTTCCCAACACCCGGTCCCAAAAGAGAAAGTATAAACCATAATTCCCTTTAAAGTACTGGTGATGTTGGTTGTGATTAACAGAAGTGTTGATCCACCGCCCTATGCGGGTTTTGTGAAACCCCTTTGGATACAACTCATAACCCAGGTGCCCATATACGTTATACACGATCATCATCAGAAAAAACAACATCAGATGGGTCTTGTGAATGGGAACAGTAAATAGAAAAACGACCACAATCCCTACTTCTACTACCGCCTCCAAAGGATGAAACGCATAGGCAGCCCAGGGACTGGGATTTGTTGATTTGTGGTGCACGAGATGAAAGAGGTTGAACAACCGTTTTTGGTGCATCAGCCGATGAGCAAAATAGAAATAGGTATCGTGCATCACAAACAACACAGGAAATAAAAGAAAATAGTAGGCCCAGCCATACTCAGCAATATCCTGGTATCGTGTTGTATATTTTGCAATTGATGGAATCGCTATCAGCGGATAGGTGATGGTTGCAAAAATGAAAATGGTGAGCATAGAATAACCGAACTCGCGCAGGTAATCTCTGTTCTCGGGAAAACGGAGTTGTATCTTTTTGTATAACCACCTTCGCCTGTACAAAACATAAAACAACACAAAGGCCAGGCCGGCAAAAAAGCTATAGCGTCCGCCAATTAACCAGATCTGTTTAAAATAGAATGCCCAATTCACGACGCAAAGATAGTTTCATGATAAACGTTCGGGCCGGACAAAAGGTTAATTTTTTTGCATGAATTTTTCCAGGCTTCTCAGCGCTTGTCGGCGAACCCGATTCTGTAAAAAGCCAGACCAGCCCAACAGCCAACCCTTCCAACCCAAGGCCTGCCGGCACCATTTGTACATATCAAAAGCGTCGGAGTGTTCGGTAATTAACCCATCCCGCAGGCGCAGGTGCGCTTTTACCCGATTAACCACCTTCCTTCCGGTTGCAGAAAAAGTATAGCGCGCTTCCCAGGAACAGGTAGCATATTCTTCGTCGAGCAGCTCGATGGGGCCAAAACTAATTTGCAAATCAGCACCGCGCTGACACAGCATCTCCCACATTTTCCTAACGCCTTCTCCTTCCAGCCACGCAAAAACGGGGTCGCTGAATACAATGCTGTCGTCATAACAACGGCCCATTTCTGCGCTGTCCTTATTTTGAAAAGCAGTATAAAAACGCCGGATAATTGTTTCGTTGATATGCATAAAAAGAGATTAATGTGCTTCCAGCCAGTTTTTCCCTGAACCGATTGCGGCCTCTACAGGAACAGCATTTGGAAGGGCCAGCGCCTCTTTCATTCCGGAGAGAATAAGCGGCCGCAACTGTTCCAGCTCCTCCGGAACCACATCAAAAACCAATTCGTCGTGAACCTGTAAGATCATCACCGATTGCATTTTTCGGGACTTCATCTCGCGGTGAATTCCAATCATGGCCAGCTTTATCATATCAGCCGCTGTTCCTTGAATGGGTGAATTAATGGCATTGCGTTCGGCAAAGCCCCTTACCGTGAAGTTCGCAGAATTAATGTCTTTCAACCAGCGCTTCCGCCCCATCAGCGTTTCAACATATCCGTTCTTCTGCGCGTATTGTACCACGTCGTCCATATAACGGGTAATACCCGAGAACTCCTTTTTATAATTGTCAATTATCTCCTTGGCTTCTGTTTTGGAGATGCCGAGGTTTTCAGACAGTCCGAAAGCCCCCTGACCATATATAATTCCAAAATTTACGCTTTTCGCTTTGTACCGCATTTCTTTGGTCACCTCTTCCTCTGCTACACCAAATACCCTCGCTGCTGTTGCTGTGTGGATGTCTTTACCTAGGCGAAACGCCTCACACATATTGGCGTCACCGCTCATCGCGGCAACTATTCGTAACTCAATCTGAGAATAGTCGGCACTCACCAAAACACGACCGTCTTCTCTTGGAATAAAGGCCTTCCGGATTTCCCGTCCCCGGTCGCTGCGAATAGGAATGTTTTGTAAGTTGGGGTTATTGCTGCTGAGGCGACCCGTCACCGCTACTGCCTGAGCATAAGAAGTGTGTACTCTTCCTGTTTTGCTGTTGATCATTTCGGGCAGCGCATCCACATACGTGCTTTTGAGCTTGGTTAGTTCGCGGAAGCTTAATATGTCTGCGACAATGGGATGTTGTGCAGCCAGCTTTTGTAAAACATCTTCTCCGGTGGCATATTGACCGGTCTTGGTTTTCTTCGCCTTCGGATCTACCTGTAATTTTTCAAACAGTACTTCGCCCAGCTGTTTTGGGGAAGCCAGGTTGAACCGAACGCCCGCCTGTTGATAGACAGATTCTTCACATTTTTTGGCTTCTTTTTCCAGCAACCGGCTATAGTCATTTAAAAACGGAACGTCTACCCGAACACCTTCAAATTCCATATCAGTGAGTACGCGCACCAGCGGGTTTTCTACTTCCCTGAATACTTGTTCCACTTTTTTGCTATCCAATTCCGGAACAAAAACCCGTTTCAGTTGCAGGGTGATGTCTGCATCCTCTACAGCATATTCTTTAATTTTTTCTGCCTCCACATCCCGCATGTTTCCCTGGCCCTTCCCCTTTTTACCAATCAGCTCTTCAATGTGTACCGGCTCATATCCTAAATAACGCGCGCTTAAATAATCCATGCTTCTGCGACCTTCCGGATCAATCAGGTAATGTGCCAGCATCGTATCAAACACCTGACCTTTCGGCTCAATCCCCAACCACTTTAAAATCAACAGGTCATATTTAAGGTTGTGACCAACCCAAGTAACATCTGTGCGATCAAATAATGGGCGAAGCTGCCCGAGCATTGGCTCCAGAACTTTTTTATCGGCAGAACAGGGAATATAATATCCCTCCCCCTTCTTGTAAGAAAAGCTCATGCCTACGAGCGCCGCCTCGTTGGCGTCGATGTCGGTGGTTTCCGTATCAAAACAAATTTCCGGAATGGTCATCAATTCCCGAACAACCCCTTCCACCTCCTCGTCTGACTGCGCCAGCACATATTTGTGCGGAGTATTGTGGATATTCTTTTCCGCCAACAAGCCCTGTACTGTTTCTGCAGGCGCCTCTTTCTTATTAGTGGGCTCTTCTACAGCTTCGCCAAACAGATTTGTCTGCACGGCTTTTGGAGCGGTTTGAAACGCGTTGAAGCTTTCTCCTAAAATTCGCTTGCCCAGGGTTTTGAACTCCAGCTCTGTGAAGATCTCCATCAGTAAGGACTTATTCCACTCTTTTAAGCGATAGTCCTCTTCATGAAAAGACACCGGCACATTGGTAATAATGGTTGCCAGCTTTTTACTCATGATTGCATCGTCTTTTCCCTTGCGCACTTTTTCGCCCAGCGCCCCTTTGATTTCGTCGGCATGTGCCAATACGTTTTCCAGCGTATCGTATTCTTTCAAGAGTTTGGCAGCGGTTTTCTCCCCGATACCGGCGATGCCGGGAATGTTATCTACAGCATCCCCCATTAGTCCCAGCATGTCCACTACCTGTTCGACTCTTTTGATGTCCCATTTCTCACAAATCTTTTCGGCAGTGAGTATTTCTTCCGCACCGCCTGCAGAAGCGGGCTTATAGATATATACATGCGGATGTATCAAGAGCTGTCCATAGTCTTTATCCGAGGTAACCATATAGACGCTGTAGCCGAGATCGGCGGCCTGCCAGGCAATGGTTCCGATTACGTCGTCTGCTTCAAAGCCGTCTAATTCAACGACGGGAATGTTGAAGCCCTGAATAATCTTTTTGATATCGGGCAGCGAATCCAATAAGTCTTCCGGTGCTTCTTGGCGGTTTGACTTATACTCTGCAAAATCGGTATGGCGTTCGGTTGGTGCGTGGGTGTCAAAACAAACAGCCAGGTGGGTGGGCTTTTCTTTATTGATTAGTTCGAACAGGGTGTTGGTAAATCCAAACTGCGCATTCGTGTTCTTGCCCCGGGACGTGATGCGGGGCGCCCGGATCAGCGCATAATAGGCGCGGTATACCAGCGCCATTGCATCCAGGAGGAACAGTTTTTTTTCCATGGCTTAAAGGTACTAAAAGGCAGGAACTGTTGCTATAAAATGCAGCAAGCCGCACGATGAAGCGCGGCCTGCCGATGAAAATCCTGTGAACAGGAAAAAACTTATTTCAAGGAGTATTTGTGTTTGTATCTTTCATACAACTGTCTTTGTTTGTTGTCGAGACTCGACATCCGGCCCTGAATAAGAATATGTGTAACCGTACTTGTTCTAGGGTCCAGCAGGTCACCGTCGCTTACTACCACGTTGGCGTCTTTGCCCACCTCCAGACTTCCGGTTCGGCTGTCAATGCCTAAAATCTTTGCAGCATTTAAGGTCACGGCGCTCAACGCCTCTTCTTTGGTAAGGCCGAAGGTCGCGGCAATTCCTGCATTGTAGGAGAGATTGCGGTAACGCGTATTGGCATCATCATCATTGATACAATACAGCACACCCGCTTTCTGTAATGCAGCCGGTGTTTTAAAGGGTTGATCAATGTCATCATCTTCCAGTGCGGGCAGGTTCAGGCACTGATCGAGCACAACAGAAATATTGTTGGCTTTGAGCAGATCGGCCATCTGGAAACTTTCGCTTCCGCCTACAATCACCACATCCATCCCGAACTCTTTCACAAAATCAATTGCAATCAACATTTGTTTGATTTGGTCACCATGAACAAACAGCTTCTGTTTTTTCTCAAACAAAGGTCGCATGGCTTCCATTTTCAGGTTTGCCTGGGCGTGTGTGGGTTCCTGTAAATAGGCTTTCGCTTCGCGGAAGAAGGCCTTGATTTCTTCTACTTTTTCTGCAGGATTGCTTCCGCCGGCATCGGCGCCAAACCCGGGAAATCCGGGGAACCCGGCAAAACGTCGGCCCCCGCCACGGCTGATAAAGCTGGGCAGGTTGATGTGCATGCCAACCTCATTCTGGTAAGCCGCATCTTCCCAATTCCAGGCATCAAGCTGAACAACAGAAGAGCGTCCGCTTACTACTCCGCCTTGTGGTGCAACGCCGGCAAGCAGAATACCATTGCTGCGTAAAACAGCCGGAACCCGCGAGTCGGTATTGTAGGCAACGATGGAGCGTATGTTGCTGTTGTAGTCGCCCAACTCGGAAAAATCATTACTCGCGCGTACGCCATTGGCGATTTCTTTTAGTCCCAAATCAGTGTTGGCGAGTATCAGTCCCGGATAAACATGTTTACCCCTGGCGTCGATAACGCGGTCATTACTGCCCGGATTCACGGCAGCGGCACCAACGGACAAGATTTTTCCATTGCTCACCACCAGGTTTCCGCTTTCTATTACGGTTCCGTTGCCAACATGAATGGTTCCGTTGGTGATAAAGGTTTTTCCCTTGAACTCAGGAGCGGGATATATGTTTTCCTGTGACAAGGCCGGAAGCAGCAGCAGGCTGAACCAGCAAACACTCAGTATTTTTTTCATACAAATTCTTTTATGGTTACACTCCAAGTAGCAGGAGATTAATGTTGTGATTGGATATCTTCGGCATCAATGGTGAAGATGCCGTCTTTGTGTTCATGGTCGCCACAGCCCATCAGCACCTGCCAACTGGGTTCTGCGGGCCGAACAAAGCCACCGGCTCTTTTTTCTCCGATCATTTTCTGTGTCAGCCGGAATTTTTCTGCTGCAATTTTCTTGCGCTGCTCCATGTCTTTTTCTCTGTCGAAATAAACGATTCCGTCCACAATGGTTTTTTCTGCTTTGGCATAGACACTCAACGGATGGTCGCTCCAGATAACAACGTCCGCGTCCTTTCCTGCTTTCAGACTTCCTACCCGGTTGTCAATGTGCAGCGCCTTAGCGGGATTGAGCGTTACCATTTTCAGGGCATCCTCTTCCGCGACACCTCCGTACCTCACGGCCTTGCCGGCTTCCTGGTTCAGGCGCCTGGCCATCTCGGCATCATCGGAGTTGATACAAACATTCAAGCCCACTTTTTGCATGATAGCGGCATTGTAAGCATTGGCATCGGCCACTTCTACTTTATAATACCACCAGTCAGAGAAAGTCGAGGCGCTAGAGCCATGTGCTTTCATTTTGTCTGCTACCTTGTAACCCTCCATGATATGGGTGAATGTATTAAAGGTTACGCCAAACTTTTCGCCTACCCGCATAGCCGCCGTTATTTCGCTTTGCACATAGGAGTGACAGGTGATGAAACGTTTCTTGTTTAAAATTTCTACGAGCGCCTCTAGTTCCAGGTCTCTTCTGGTTCCCGAAGGATCGGCTTTCATCGCCCTCTCGTAATCCTGTGCCCGCATGAATGCGTCGGTAAGTATTTGTTCCACTCCCATTCTTGTATCAGGGAAACGATTGTTGTTCGAGGAGGTCGCGCGCTTTACATTTTCACCCAGCGCAAACTTGATGAAGGGATCCCATCCCTTGAACATCAGGTCGTCTGCATTGGCTCCCCAGCGTAGTTTAATCATTTGCGTTTGGCCGCCAATGGTGTTGGCAGATCCGTGTAGGATGTGGGATGAGGTTACGCCACCGCTGAGCTGCCTATATATATTAATATCTTCAGGATTCAGGTTGTCGGCGATGCGGGCTTCGGAAGTAACGGATTGTCCGCCTTCGTTGATAGAAGCCGCGGCAATATGTGAGTGTTCATCAATCACGCCTGCGGTTACATGTTTTCCGGTAGCATCTATTACCCGAACACCTTCTTCGCTCAGGCTCTTTCCTACCTTGACAATCTTTCCGTTTTTGATCAACACATCAGCGCCCTCTAACTTTCCTTCTTTTTCATTCGTCCATACCGTGGCGTTTTTAATCAAGAGGTTTTCTGCCTTGGGCGCTTCTTCCCATCCATAGCCATTGAAGGGATATTGAACCTTTCCGGTTCTGCCGGCGAAGGCCGGCCTTTTTCTGCTTGAATCAGGTGCAACAACTGCAGCACCGCTCCATTGAGCAGTCCAGGTAACTTTGTTTCCCGCCGTATCTTCACCCATACCACTCCAGCTGTTTCCGTTTGATATGCCGCTGAGCCGATAGCTACCGGGCATTCTGCCCATACCGCCGGCCCCCGCTCTTCTCGGGGCCTGTGTAGCGAAGCTGAGCTTCACCATTTTTCCGTCATGGCTGAACTTCCCCGTCAGGGTATCTTTTCCAATAACATTAGCGGCAGAAGCGCTTTTTACATCCAGCGTATAATTACTGGCGCCACCGGCTCCGGTGATGGTAAGCGTATAGAGCCCCTTCACATCATACCAGCTATCTTCTTTTATGCCATATTTATTCCCTTGTATCCAGTTTTGCAGCAACGCCGTTTTTTCTGAGAATACCGGTCCGGAAGCAATGATGAAGTTCGCGAGCTTACCGGGTTCCAGACTGCCTACTTTATCATAGATACCCAACAGAGTTGCGGGCGTTTTTGTCAGCGCGTCCATCGCCTTGTTTTCGCTTAGTCCGGCCTCTATCGCTTTTCGCAGGTTGCCGAAAAATGTTTTAGGATCACGCAGATCTGCGACCGACAGACAGAAGTTCACGCCGGCTTTTTCCAGTGCAGCCGGGTTGCCGGGTGCCAGCTCCCAGTGTTTCATGTCGGCTACAGACACCGCACGGGCGTCGATAGGGTCTTCCACATCCATGGCTGCGGGAAAATTCAATGTCAAAATCATTGGACTTTGCAAGGCGGCGATTTCAGCTACCCGCTGGTATTCGTTTCCTCCGCCCTTGATAATATATTGTATGCCAAATTCTTTTGCGATTTTAGCTGCGCGGATATCGTTCCACTTGTCTTCCGCCTCAAAAATTTGTGGCAAACCCTGCAGGTCGTTCCATGCTTTCAGCGAGTGGTTTATTCCTTCTTTTGCCGAATTGGTTTTGTACCAAAGGGCATCCAGGTAGGTTTGGCGCAGCAGGGAGATGCTACCCATGATGCTGCTCGGATAGCTTTGAGTGGATGTTCCCTTATTAAACGAGTAATGGGCCGACGCGCGCTCTTTGATGATAACGCTGTTTTCTTTTTCGCCCGCAAGGGTTACTACGGCACCTGCACCGCGGGCAATACCATCTTTGCTGTGGGTGAGCACTGCTCCAAAACCGAGCTCACGCCAGGCTTTAGCTTTGGCATCATCGGCAACAAAAAGTCTTGCTGCGTCTGTTTCCGGGCGGATGGCCTGGTTCCATCCATAAGCGCCCTTGGTGTTGGAAGTGATTTGAGAAGGAGCGTTGAAGTTGAATGCGGCCCTTAGTGCAGCCGGATCGCGCTGGCCTCCCGGTATACCATAGTCGGTATAGATGTCTATGAAAGAAGGATAGATGTACTTGTCTTTGCAGTCAATGACCACCGCGTCTTTTGGCAACACAATTCCCTGTGTGCCTACTGCAACTATTTTTCCATCTCGGATAACGAGGGTTGCGTTGGTCAGCGTGGTACCGGTTTCTTTTACAATAGTCGCGTTGGTAAACGCATAGCAGTTGTCGCGCTTGTCGGCAACGCCGTTAACGGGGAAGGTTTCCTGCGCCTGCAGACGGCTGCCAATCAGCAACAAGAACAGCAGGGGCGCTATTTTTCTAATCATACAAAGGGGTTTGAATAGTAATAAAGCTAACCATTTCGGCGGAAGAGAAAAGTCGCCGACAACAATTTCGGTGAATTCGGTTGTTTTTTGGATGAACGGAGGGGACTACATTTTTCCGCCATCCACGTCTTTGATAAAATTGATTAATCCCGGAAAATAATGCGGCTGGTCGTCCCACATAGAACAATGGCTTCCATTGGGGCAATAGAGGTAGCGACCTTTTTGTACCTGGGTTGACATCCATTTCATGTGTTCCGGATCCATGGTGTCGTGTTGACCACCGATGGTGAGTGTCGGCACTTTTATTTTCGGAAGGTCTTTGCTTCTGTCCCAGTTTAACAGCCGACCGCTGGCTCCGAACTCGGAGGGCCCCTGCATCATCACGTATATTTCCTGGTTGATGTGTCCGAATGCCCGGATGATGGCTTCCGGCCAGGGAAGAGCGCGGCAAAGATGTTTTTCATAATAGTTGGGAACCAGGATTTCCATATAACGAGGGTGCGTATATTGTTTTTTCGATTCCATCAGTCTAATGGTGTCTACAATCTTCGGGTCCATTTGTTTCGCCAATACATTGTTGGCATATTCAACATATTGAGGAATGCTGCTCACCATATTGGAGATAACAAGTCCTTTCAGATTATCCTGATATTTCAGCGCGTATTCGAGTGCCAGGATACCGCCCCAGCTGTGACCGAGCAGATAAAAATTATCTTTATTTAATCCCAGGGCTTTTCTTACCTGTTCCACTTCTTCTACAAATCGCTCGGTAGTCCAGAGAGAGCTATCGGTAGGATGATCGCTCAACATAGAGCCCAGCTGGTCGTATTCATAAAACTCAAATCCCTCTTTCGGAAAAAAGCTTTCAAAACTTTCGAAGCCCTCGTGGGTGCCACCGGGGCCCCCGTGCAGCAGCAGGACTTTTATTTTCGGGTTGTTCCCAAATTTTTTCGTCCATACATTGAATTTTCCGACCGGGGTTTCAATGGGAATCATTTTTACCCCCCCGGTTTGCACCCCGCTGTCTGTAATTGCGTGGTACTCGGTAAGGGAAGGTCTGTTATTTGAGACGGGGTTTTGGCAGCCGGCCAGCAATCCAAAAAGGGCGGCAAACAATAAGCGTTGTTTCATATAGTAAGCATTATTTTTTCCTGAATCGGGCCAGTGGGTCGTATTTAATTGAAATTTTTCCGGCGTTGTCTGCGCTGGCCCGCAGAAAAACACTCATCCCCCCCTTGCTGTCACCCCTGATAAATTCCGGACGCGCTTCGTCTTCTTTCTTTTTCAGGTTTTTCAGCGGCACCTGTATACTAATATCGGTATTGTTCATCAGTCCGTATACGCCTTCTACAAAAAGCGTAAGAACAGAAGAATTGATGGCCATCCGGTTGATTTGGATGCCCCCCTTTTCCAGTTTCAGGTTATTGCGGATTTCCGCAAAGCGAACATTGGAGAAGTCCCTGTTTTTGAAAGCCGTTTTTTGAATGCTCATCAGGGGAGGGAAATTCAGGAGAGCGCCATTTTTTACAGAGAAGGAGGCAGTCCCGTCAATGGTGTTCCAGGAGGGTTCGCCTTTTCCGTTCATCAACACCGTATAGCGTGCGTTGGCGGAAAGAACGCCCCGGATATTATTATGACCAAAACCGGTCATCCCAAAATTTTCAAAAGCATAGAAAGTTTTGGCGGCGTCAACGTTTTTCAAATCGAGGGTACTCGAAAATTTTAATCGATTGGGAGACAGTTCCTGAATGTTGGCCGTAACCAACACGCTGCCATTTCCATGTTGCAGGGTAGCTTTTTTTACTGCCCAGGTATTGCCCTCCAGAAATATATCTGCCGCAAAATTGCGGGCATCCATCTTTTGAAACTGCAACCGATCGGCACGAAGTGATGCGGTGACCCTTCCTGATGAAAGCAGCTGATCGATATTATCTATGGTTCTGGTGATTTTTGTTTTTTTCGCTGGTGCGGAAGGCGTGGCCGAGAGTTTTCTTTTCAGGATGGATTGTATGCTGTTAAGATTGATAACGGGCGCATATATATTCCAGTTCAGCGATACGGGAACATGGTCATCGCTTAACAGCGACAAAACATTGTTTGCCTGGCCCCGCATAAATACGGGACCGCCTGCGAGGATACCATTCAGGGAGTCAACAATCAGATTGGCATTCTCAAACCGGATATTACTTCGGCAGTTTTTAATTTTTGCCTGAGGCCCTGTTAGCATCAGATCGGCTTGATTTAGTCTGATATATCCTGTCAGCGTACTGTTTTTAGAACTGATGCTATCTGTTCTGCCATCATAGTTAATTTCTGCCTCTCCTTCTCCTGACAAAAACTGAAGGGTTTTCGATTGTAAAGTTGAGTTAAGGTCGCTGGCGCGGAATTTAGTGTTCACCCGAACTGCAATTTTCGGACTCACCAGGTTCATTACATTTAATTCCCGAATTTGTAAAGGAAGGGTTTCCAATAACCCATTTAATTCTTTGACATATATATGTGAGTTTTCGTCAGTATAACCTTGTCCCGGAATTACTTCATTTAAATATTCGCCTGTGAATGAAGCTTTTTTCAGGTCAATCCATTTCGTAGAGAGGTCGGTGTTTTTGGCGATGAATTTAACGTGAACGCGGGGGTCGCCCCCTGCTAAACTGCCGGCGAGGGTGGCGTCTACATCCAGCGGGTTTTTAATGTCGGCGAGGCCAACTGCTTTTGAAATTTTTGGGGTAAGCAATGATCGCGCAAAGTTCACGAGCAGCTGTTTGCTTTGTATGTGCAGATCGAATTTGCTTTCTTTTCCCAACCAAAATACTCCCGTAAACAGAAAGGGCTGTTCGCCGATGACTATGCTGATATCTTTAAAAGATAGTTTTTTCTCCCGGGTTTCGAGCTGCAGCTCATATTCGCCACGAATTGGCTGGTTGCCAATAAAGCTGCCGTTTTTCTTTTTGAATGCCAGTGAGTTGACCAACAGGTCTTTTTTCAAATTGACTTTTACGGCGCTGCCTTTTCTGTGCACCTTGGCATTCATTTCCCGGATTAGTATATCATAATTTTTATCACCCGGGATATCCTCTAAATGAAACCGAAAGTTTTCAATCACTACCCAGTCCAAAATTTGTCTTGTCATCTGCGCGCTTTCCTTGTCTTCCGGCGGATTGGGATTTTTGGCTCTGAGTAAATGGGTATTGCTGTAACCGGTCGAGTCAGTAAAAACATCTAATCCGCCATTTCGTATGGTGAGCTTGTTGATGAATAGCCGCCCTCTGAGTAAAGACGGTGTACTAAGTCTTACAAAAAGGTTTTCTGCTGAAAGCAGCGGCCGACCGTGTTGTTCGAAGAGAGAATCGGTTACTCTTACATTGACTAGGCGGATTGAAAAGCTGGGAAAGTGGCGGAAGAAGGTTACATTCAGGTCGCCGATCGAAACATTGCCACTTATGTTCTTGTGTATGGCGGTCGTTGCTTTTTGAATCAGCTCCTGTTTGTTTTTATTGACATAATAGGAAAGGCTTAAAAAAATTAACAGCATCAAAAGCACAAATGATGCTACAATACCCGCTAAC
>JBIIRN010000135.1:0-5597 GCA_044341525.1 Sediminibacterium sp.
TTCCTTCCCAACCCCCTTCGAAATGCCAGACCGTTTAAGGTGAGTCACTCCCCACGGATTGGGGGCAATTTTATTCCTGATTTTGCTGATTTTTCAGCTTCATACCCTTACCTTTGCGCCCAAGTTGGAAAAAACTTTTTCCGGCTGATACATACACATTATTTCATTTATTTATACCACCAGTAATGGCCACTAAGGGAAAAATCAAACAGATCATCGGAGCGGTTGTTGACGTGCACTTTCCGAACGACACCTTACCCGAAATTTTTAACGCATTGGAAATTCGTCGCGGAAATGGCGATCATCTGGTGCTCGAAGTTCAACAACACCTCGGTGAGGATAGTGTAAGAACCATTGCGATGGACGGTACAGAAGGTTTGGTACGCGGAATGGAAGTAGTTGATACCGGCAGACCCATTACCATGCCCATTGGAGATGGTATCAATGGTCGACTTTTTAATGTTACCGGTGATGCCATCGATGGTTTGCCCCAGGTAAGCAAAGCCAATGGACGTCCGATCCATAGTAAACCTCCCATTTTTGAAAACCTGAGTACTGCTTCTGAAGTACTTTTCACCGGTATCAAGGTAATTGACCTGATTGAACCCTATGCCAAGGGAGGTAAAATCGGTTTGTTTGGTGGTGCGGGTGTAGGTAAAACTGTATTGATTCAGGAGTTGATTAACAATATCGCCAAAGGCCATGGTGGACTTTCAGTGTTTGCCGGAGTAGGTGAGCGTACCCGTGAAGGAAATGACCTGCTGCGTGAAATGATCGAGGCAGGAATCATGAAGTACGGTGATGACTTTAAACACAGCATGGAAGAAGGTGGATGGGACCTGAGCAAGGTAAACCTGGAGCAATTAAAAGATTCCAAAGCGACTTTCGTATTCGGACAAATGAATGAACCCCCGGGAGCCCGTGCCCGTGTGGCATTGAGCGGTCTTACCATTGCAGAATATTTCCGCGATGGAGATGGAACCGGGAAAGGTAAAGACATCCTGTTCTTCGTAGATAATATCTTCCGTTTCACTCAGGCAGGTTCTGAGGTATCAGCCCTGTTGGGACGTATGCCTTCCGCGGTAGGGTATCAACCCACCCTTGCTACAGAGATGGGACTGATGCAGGAAAGAATTACTTCTACAAAAAATGGTTCTATCACTTCTGTGCAGGCCGTTTACGTACCTGCGGATGACTTGACAGACCCCGCTCCGGCAACTACTTTCGCTCACCTGGATGCAACCACGGTATTGAGCCGTAAAATTGCTGACCTGGGTATTTATCCTGCTGTGGATCCGCTGGATTCTACTTCAAGAATTTTGACTCCTGCCATCGTGGGTGAAGCTCACTATGAGTGTGCCAACCGTGTGAAGTTGATTCTGCAGCGTTATAAGGAGTTACAAGATATTATCGCCATCCTCGGTATGGATGAATTAAGTGAAGAAGATAAAATGACGGTACAGCGTGCCCGTAAAGTACAGCGTTTCCTTTCACAGCCCTTCCACGTAGCTGAGCAGTTCACAGGTCTGAAGGGTGTGTTTGTTGACATCAACGATACCATCCGTGCATTCAATGCCATTATGGACGGAGAAGTAGATGAATATCCCGAAGCTGCCTTCAACCTGGTGGGTACACTGGAGGATGCTATTGAAAAAGGTAAAAAACTCATGGAAGCTGCCAAAGGATAATTTTCCAATGGCCCAACCAATCAGCTATGCAACTTGATATCCTTACTCCGGAGAAAAAAATCTTTAGCGGTTCCGTTTACGGAGTGATGCTGCCGGGTGTTCATGGTTTATTCGAAATACTCGATAAACATGCCCCCCTGGTTAGTGCTCTCGGAAAAGGGAAGGTGAAGATCCTTAAAGACAAAAAGGAATCCGAGCAATTCACGATAGAGTCCGGTTTTGTGGAGGTAATCAACAACCGGGTTACTGTTTTGGTGGAAGGCGCTACTGAAGAATAATTCTGCTTCATCCTATTTCTTGGAAAGATATGGCCCCTGATTACAGGGGCTTTTTTTTGCGTAAAAAACCCCAAAAAATAGGGTGTTTTCTACCTTGTTTTGCCCTTCCGCTATCATTTACTTTGTTGTGTTCGAATCAAAATCTCAGGGCCCCGAGTCGAAGAACTCCATTGTCGTATTATAAAGTTTGGAGAAAACATAACTAATCCACATGAAAAAGATGGCGATTGCCCTAACTATTGTCATGACTACCGCTCTTATTTATGCCTGTAAAAAGCAGGATGCCTATGTTCGACACTCGCCGGATGAGATGGCATCAAAATTATACCTGACTGAGAGTTTCATTCAGTTTTCGGAAAAGTTCATACAGCACTTCCATCAATTTGCCAGCTATCTTCGGGAGCCGGCACAGCAGAAGAACCGGGCTGTTTTTCTCACTTCATTTCGGGAGGCAGAAAAAAATGAATCCCCACTTGAAAATCTTCTTCAGCAGCATAATTTATCAATGGATGAATGGATGACCAGAAAGAATAAACTGGACAATGATTTTTTGCAGTTATTCCTTCAGCTTCCGGAACTAAGAACCTATTCAGATGATGAGATATTGCAAATCATCAGGGAAGGTATACAGTTGGGTATGAGAAGCCAGGATGATCGATGGAAAGAAATCCGGCAGCAAAAACTGACTAAATCTTCTTTATTGACAGTCGGAGTATTACATACAGGTGCAGAACAAAATTTGCCAATGGTAATAGACGGTAAGGAAGTTTGGGATTGTCTCAAAGATGCGGTCGGACTTGGAGCAGCCAGTGTTTTAGGCATAGGGGCATTGAAAAAGCTTGCCAGTCAAGGGGTTCATTCCATTGTTGTATCGCTCACAAAATTTCTTGCCAAAAACGCCGGTTGGATAGGCCTGGGCATCATGGTGATAGATTTTTCTACTTGTCTCTATCATGAGAACCAGGATTAATTATCAAATGGAAGACTAACATTTTTTCATAATAAAATAAAACTGTATGAAGGTTTTTCGTTGGGTCTTGCTGATTATGGCAGCATTGGTGGTAATCTATCCCGCCGTATATATTGCAGGTAAGGTAATTGGATTTCCTACCCTTCCCATGAGTAAATACTACTGGGTGGCAATCATCCTGGTACTTGGACTGGTATGGTGGGAGGAAAAGACTAATAAGGTTTCCTGATTACTCCTACCTCATCAGGAAAAAAATGTTAGCTGATAAAACACTTCTGTCCTGCCCGATCTGTGCAGTGGCAGGAGTGTCTTTTATGGCAAAACAGTTGAAGGAGGAGAAATCAGTTTAGTTGCGGGTCAATCGGATAGTTGGCCATTTGCGCATAATCACCTCCCAGCTGATGCAGGGAATATTGCCAGCGTTTTCCGGGAGAAACCTGAAAAAGCAGCGGAGTAGTAACTTCCGAAGCAATCCAGGCTTTTTCTTCCAGTTCTTGCTCTAATTGACCTTCGCCCCATCCGCTATACCCCAAAAAGAAAAGTATTTCTGATTGGCGAAGTTCTCCTGATCTCAGCAGGTGGATGATCTGAAAAAAATTACCGCTCCAGCCGATTCCCTTTTGAAGAAATACAGATTCTTCTAACAAATCAGGTCTTTTATGAATGAAGTGGAGCGTATCTGCTGCAACGGGACCACCACTATAAACAGGAAGATTGATATCTGATGCTGCCGGTACGAGTTCATTCAGCTTTAAATCCAGGGGCTGATTGACTACCAGTCCGAAACTACCGGCCGGCTGGTGTTCACAAATAAGCACAACGGTTCTGGCAAAATTGGGATCCTGCAGAAATGGGTCTGAAATCAAAATGCTGCCCGGGTGTATGGTTGTAGTTAATGCCATAGGGAGTTTTCCCTTAATTATATAGTAAATTAAGGAAAAATGCAATACAAAATATCAATTCACGGTTTCATAGAATTATATTTGTATGGATGAAAAAGACCTTTCCTGTCATCACTGTTTTGATCTCTCTCTCCTTATTGGGATTGATAGTATTGCAGGTCTCCTGGGTTCGTAATTTGCTGGAAATCACCCGACAACAATTTAGGGACAAGTTCGACAGGGCATGTATTACGGTCGCAGATGAATTAGGACAAAGCGTTGCGGGAAGCAATCAGCCGATGATTCGTTGGCAGCAACCGGGTACTTTGTTCCGTTCCGAATTTCAGTTTCGGCCTAATACGCGGGTGGTTGTTGCTGATAAATTCACCTCTGCCCAGATTGAAGAAAAATTGCGTGAGGCACTTCGTGCTCAGAAGTTGAAGAACATAACATTTGAATTTGCTGTTACCAATCCTTCGGGAGAGTTTGAGATGTTCTCCAAAGGTTTCGAGAAGGCGTATCTGGATACTGTCAATATTCAGAGAAGTATTTTTGCTATCCGATCGTATAGTACCCTTGAAACTGAGTCCGCCGACATGGAGGCATTCATCGTGTTGACACCTCAGTTTGGTTTGTCCATTCTCTCGTCCATTAAATGGATGCTGGCCGGTGCTATCTTGTTCCTGCTGGTAATAGTAGCTGCTTTTTATGTTACCATTCGGGCTTTGTTGAATCAGAAAAAAATCAGTGAGATCAAAACTGATTTTATCAACAACATGACACATGAATTCAAAACGCCCCTGGCTACGATATCACTGGCAGTAGATGCGTTGAGAAACGAAAAAGTACAGGCAGAACCTGAACGTGCCCGTTATTTCATGGGCATTATCAAAGAAGAAAATATCCGGATGAATAAACAAGTAGAACAGATTTTACAGGTGGCGTTGATGGAAAAGGAAGAGTTCCAGTTCAATAAAAAGCGATTGTCACTTCATAAGTTGATACAACAAACCGTTGATAAGTACGATTTACAATTACAGCGGAAAGAAGGGAACATTAATCTGTTGCTCAATGCCAGTCGAGATATGATTGGTGCAGATGAAGTGCATTTTGCCAATGCTATTTCCAATCTCATTGATAATGCCATCAAATATTCTGAGGGTGCGCCCGATATCACCATTGTCACCTCCAGTAATGAGAAAGATGTTTTTATACAGATTGCAGATAAGGGTATTGGAATGTCAAGGGAGACTGCGAATCATATTTTCGAGAAATTCTATCGTGCCCATACCGGAAATATTCACCAGGTAAAGGGATTTGGGTTGGGACTTAGTTACGTGAAGACGGTGATTGATGCTCATCAGGGTAAGATACGGGTAGATAGTACCCCCGGAAAGGGAACTACCTTCACTGTTGAAATGCATCTCTCTGATGAGGATGACAGAGATTAATTTTTTCACTTCTTTTTCCAAAGTAAACTTCCGTCTCCATAACTCAGGAAACGGAAATCATGCGCCAGTGCATGGGCATAGATCTTTTTCCAGTCATCACCTACCAGCGCACTGACTAAAAGCAAAAGGGTGGATCCCGGCTGATGAAAGTTCGTAATGAGTGCGTCTGTCAATTGGAAAACATAGCCGGGTGCTATCATTAGCTGGGTAGTTGCCACCAATTGATCGAGTTCATGTTCATCCATCCAGTGAAGCAGGGTTGCTATCGCTTCTTGGGGAGACAATTGCTGATTGTTCTGATCATAGGCCTCCCATTGATCTATGTGCAA
>JBIIRN010000035.1:0-13130 GCA_044341525.1 Sediminibacterium sp.
CTGCCTTTGAGAACAAGGTATTTGATGCAGTTGAAGTTGTATACAGCGAGTTTAAAAATGCGGCTACCCAGCGTTTTGTTGCTGAACCCTTCTTACCTATCCGTAAAGTGGCTAGAAAATCGGGCGAGAAAAAATCGGATTTTATTTTTGAACCTGCCAAAGAACAACTGATAGCGGAATTAATGCCTAAAATTCTGAATACCCAGTTATATAAAGCAGTGTTGGATGGAAATGCGAGTGAGCATGGCGCCAGAATGACTGCCATGGATAAAGCGAGCGACAATGCCAACGAATTGCTGAAATCACTGAAGATCAGTTATAACAGGGCGAGACAGGCAGCCATCACTACCGAATTAACGGAAATAGTTAGTGGTGCAGCAGCATTACAAGGATCTTAATTGAAATTATACACCTAACCGGTTACTCTTATCTCTTACCATGGAATTAAGTCAGATCATACCGCACATCGAAGTATTGATTTTTGCCAGTGAAAAACCGCTGACTTCAGCGGATGTGCTGGAACTGATCAACAGTGCATTCGGCTTCATGGAAGAAAGAGCTACCAAGGAACAGGTAGAAGCGGCTTTGGAAGGTATAAGAGAAAAATACAGTGCGGAATTCTACCCATTTGAAGTGAAGCAAAGCGGAGGCGGGTGGCAATTCCTGACAAAGTCTGTCTATCACCCTACCGTAGCGCAACTCAATGGTGAAAAATATCTCAAACGCCTGTCGAACGCAGCATTGGAAACCCTTTCCATCATTGCATACAAACAACCCATTACCAAAGGAGAAATCGAATCTATCCGCGGAGTAAACAGCGACTACAGTATTCAAAAATTATTGGAAAAAGAGCTAATCGTAATAAGTGGCAGAGATGAAAATCTTCCTGGCCGGCCCCTGGTTTATGCTACTTCCCAAAACTTCATGGATTACTTTGGCATTAACTCTTCCGATGACTTGCCCCAGATCAAAGAAGTAATGGCTGATCAATTGATAGAGCCAACGATGGTGCAACCATCCAAACCATTAGCCGATTTAACTGATGCTGCTGAAGAAGCAACTACAATGGATACTGACCAAGAATCCGGTGGTACTGACAGCGGTGATAGCGGTGCAGGAGACTGATGCTACTCGGTCCTGCCTCCTCCATCGATACAAATAGTATATTCGCATCATGCAGGCAATTTTTTCCGATTCCCTTCTCAAAGAGTTGGCAGTAACCTATGGCACTCCACTGTACGTATACAGTGGCGATAAAATTGAGGAACAATATCAGCAGTTACAAACCGCTTTCGACACCTCTACTACCCGTTTTTTCTACGCCTGTAAAGCACTGACCAATCAGCATATCCTAAAAATAATTCTCCACCTGGGTGGTGGAATTGATTGCAGTTCCATTAACGAAGCACACATGGCTGTGAAAGCAGGATTTCCGGCCGATCGAATTCTTTATACCAGCAATGGAATAGCTTTTGAAGAAATTGAGGAAGCGGTGAAACTCGGTTTACACATTAATATTGACAGCCTGAGTAACCTCGAAAAAATGGGTGCCCGTTTCGGAAATCAATATCCGGTTGGCATTCGTCTCCGACCCAATATTATGGCAGGTGGCAATCTGAAAATTTCAACCGGACATGAACAAAGCAAATTTGGAATCCCAATCGAACAAATGGCGGATATACTGGAACTAGTCAAACGATATCAACTTCCCATCCGGGGTTTACACATTCATACCGGAAGTGAAATCAAAGACGTTAAGATATTCATGGAAGGGGCAGGATTATTGCTGGAATTGATTGATCATTTTCCTGAATTAAGCTGTATCGATCTGGGTGGAGGGTTCAAGGTGGCTTATCGTCCGGAAGAATCGGGAACTGATATAGAAGAATTGGGAAAACAAACGCGTGCAATTCAACAGGCGATGAGTGACCGGGCCGGGAGACCCATCGAGATATGGTTTGAGCCCGGAAAATTTCTGGTCAGCGAATGTGGATACCTGATTACAAGGGTCAATGTGCTCAAAGAGAACGGTGCTGTAACTATCGCAGGTATTGACAGCGGATTCAATCACCTGATTCGTCCGATGTTTTACGATGCCTACCACCATATCCGCAACATCAGTCATCCGGATGCTGCGGAAAAAAAATACACCATCACCGGAAATATTTGCGAAACGGATCAATTTGCTTCCGATCGCAGCTTACCCAACATCAGTGAAGGGGACTATCTGGTATTTTTTAATGCGGGTGCTTATGGATATGAAATGGCCAGCAGTTACAATGCCCGCTCAAAGCCGGCCCAGGTTCTGATTTATCGGGGAGAGACCCGTATGATTAGTCGCCGCGAAACGCTCGATGACCTGCTGCATTTACAAATTTTATAGTAGTTTTAATATCCTTTGCGGTAGCCTTCATCTATGATAGAAATCCAGCACATATACAAAAGTTTCGGCGACAAAGTTATCCTCGAAGATATCAGCGCAGTGATGGAAGCCGGCAAATGCAATCTTATCATTGGCACCAGTGGTAGCGGAAAGACCGTACTCACCAAATGTATGGTTGGATTATTCCAACCTAACGAGGGAAAAATTCTTTTTGATGGAAAAGACATGTTGGCTATGGAGCAGGATGAAAGGAAATTACTTCGCCAGCAGATTGGGATGCTCTTTCAGGGAACCGCTTTGTTCGATTCGATGACCGTTGAGGAAAATGTACTTTTCCCTTTGAATATGTTCACCCAATGGACTACCACAGAAAAGAAAAAAAGGGTAGATGAAGTTCTTAATCGCGTTAACCTGCAGGAAGCACATAAAAAATATCCGGCTGAAATCAGCGGCGGTATGAAAAAGCGTGTGGGTATTGCCAGAGCGGTGGTGATGAATCCGCACTATCTTTTTTGTGATGAACCTAACTCAGGTCTCGACCCTCAAACTTCCATGGTGATTGATAAACTAATCCAGGAAATTACTAAGGAATACAACATTACGACCATTGTGGTATCCCATGACATGAACAGTGTAATGGAAATCGGGGATCACATCATCTACCTGCACCAGGGAAGGAAACAATGGGAAGGAAGCAATAAGGACATTATTTTCAGCAAAGACCAGCTGCTGAATAACTTCATATTTGCATCTGAATTCCTGCAAGATGCCAAGGAAATGAGGATGATGGAGCAAATAAAAAATCAATCCCCCCAATGACGAAAGGTCAGGTTTATTTTCTTTTTCTATGCTTGCTGACCACCCTCTCCCCCTGGTTCCCTTCCAAAGCCCAAGAAAAACTTCGTTCCGGAGAAAAGGTTACCATTCCCTCCTTTCGACTCCAACTCACCGATAGCAGCTTAATGGTCAGTGATGCCCCCACTGATAAGAAATTTATCGCCCTCATTTATTTTTCGCCCGATTGTGGCCATTGTATTGAGATGACGGAAGCCATTGTACAGAAAGCAGACAGTCTGACCAATACCCTGATTATTCTGGTTGCCTATAAGCCGCTGGATGAACTTCAAAGATTCAGCGAGCGATTCGAACTTGTAAGATTCCCGGGAATACGGGTAGGGCGGGACTTATCCTACGCCATGGTACCCTATTACCAAATTGCCTATACCCCCTTTTTGGCTCTTTATGGGGCCGACAGAAAACTGATACGCAGCTGGCGGTCGCCTGAACAGACCTTCCGGGTGGAAGAATTACTTTCCGTTATCTATTCAAAATAACAAGGTTTTACCACGCCCGAATTTTCCGAACCCCTACCTTTGCGGTGTTAAAAAACATTCCCTCATCTATACTTCAAATCGTATGAAAATTACCGTAGTAGGTGCCGGAGCCGTAGGAGCTACCTGTGCCGATAACATTGCCCGGGCCGAACTGGCCGATGAACTGGTATTGCTGGACATCAAAGAAGGTCTTGCTGAAGGCAAGGCGCAGGATATGATGCAAACCGCTACCTTACTGGGTTTCGATACAAGAATTACCGGTAGCACGAATGACTACAAGAAAACAGCTCAGTCTGAGGTAGTGGTAATCACTTCCGGCATTCCCCGTAAACCAGGTATGACCCGTGAGGAACTAATTGGCACCAATGCCGGTATTGTAAAAGGGGTTACCCAACAGATTCTGGAACATTCTCCGGATGCCATCATCATTGTGGTAAGTAATCCCATGGATACGATGACCTACCTGACACTTACTACTTCCGGTCTTCCGAAAAACCGCATCATTGGAATGGGCGGCACGCTTGACAGCTCTCGTTTTAAATACCAACTTAGCCAACACCTCGGTTGCAGTCCCGCTGATTTGAATGCGATCGTTATTGGAGGCCACGGTGATACAACCATGATACCCCTTATCGGACATGCTACCTGGAATAGTATTCCTGTTACCGACTTCCTTTCGGAAGCACAACAACAACAAATCGTAGCTGATACGATGGTAGGTGGTGCTACCCTGACCAAGTTATTAGGTACTTCCGCTTGGTATGCTCCCGGAGCTGCCGGAGCAGCACTCGTGGAAAGCATCGTAAGAGATGAGAAAAAACTTTTCACCTGCTGTGTTTCCCTGAATGGAGAATACGGTCAGTCTGATATTTGTCTGGGTGTTCCGGTTGTTATCGGAAAATCAGGTTGGGAGAAGATTGTTCCCATGAACCTGACCGATGCCGAGAAAGAACTCTTTAATAAGAGCGCCGACGCTGTCAGAAGCATGAATGAGGTACTGAAATCCTTATAAAACTAAACCCCGCACCATGCGGGGTTTTTTATTGGAATGAGCTTAACCCTCAATTCATCATTTGCTCTACCCATTGTTGGATCTGCCCAAGATTCTGATTTTCCATGCACTTGAAATGCTTTTTGGGACAAGCATCATAACCGATCTTACTACAGGGACGGCAGCCCAACTGAACCACCGACTCCTCATGAGCCACTTTTGAACTTCCATAATAAGGTGTCATGCCAAATGCCGGTATTGTATTTCCCCAGATGCTGATGATGGGCTTTTTGAAAGCAGCAGCTATGTGCATGAGTCCGGTATCAGGCGTAATCACCAGCCTGGATTGACGAACGAGGTCAGCACTTTCATGTAACGAGAATTTACCACAGGCATTATAAATTTTAATAGGATCATGTGCCGCAATGGCTTCTCCCCGAGCCTGATCGGCCCTTCCGCCAAGTAACAAAATGGGAAAGGAAATTTTTTGACAGAGTTCGATGCATCGATGTACCGGCAATTGTTTAGTGGCGTGGGCAGCCCCAATCACCAGTGTGATATAACCCATTCTATGCGAGAAAGGGATATCTGTAGCGGAGATTTTCGCATGTGAAGGAATAAAATAATCTAAGCCGCCACCATCATTTACCACGCCTAATGAACTGGCCGTCGACATATACCTATCCACAATATGGTCAGAGGGGAGCCGGTTGATCTTGAAAACAGTCATCAACCATTTTTGCCAGTTGAGCTTATGAAACGAATATGCAGGAACCCCCTTCAATGCACGTTTTACTTCCCAGGTACGAAGATTATGATGCAAATCAATGATGTAATCATACTGCTCTGTCTTTAATTGATGCATCATCAATGTTTTGCTGAGTCCGAGCGTGATAATTTTATCAACGTAGGGATTAGCCTCCAGTATCGATCGATAACTCTCTTTAGTAAGGAAATGAACTTCAGTATCCGGAAGCTGCATTTTCAGACACCGCACAACGGGTGTAGTAAGCACAATATCACCAATGGATGAAAAACGAATGACCAGCAGCTTCATAGCTATTTATTCCCTGTAAAAGTAATTGCTTCTGCAGTATATTAAAGAATTTGTTAGACAGGTTGATAACAGTTAACTATTCCTCAACGTAATTGAGGTCTTTATGAAATGTCTCCTCTGTATGGTAAAAAGCCAGCAAAGTTATGCTCATAACAATTGCTCCCGTAACCATGCCACTGGTTGACAGATTCCAGCCATAGGTTTTCTGAAAAAGATCCAGGAATAGTAAATTGATCAAAGGAAGAGCCCCGCGGACCATATTGGGAATGGTTGTTGCAGCTGTTGCCCGTAAGTTAGTGCCAAATTGTTCAGCACCCATGGTTACAAAAATGGCCCAGAACCCCGTGCTAAAGCCCAGGTAACCACAGACCGCATACATAGTTGAATCACCGGTATTTATTGGACTGAAGTAATAGACCAACCCGAGAATTGTCATAATATAAAATGTCAACAAAGCCTTCTTCCTGCTTTTGAAGTATTGACTTACCAAGCCAATGGCAATATCCCCGGTGGCAATTCCTACATAAGCAAACATGATGGCACGTCCACTATCAATGGAGGTAGAACCAAAAAACTCACCCGCAAATCTATTGCTGAAGTTGACCAGAATTCCAATTACATACCAGGTGGGTAGGCCTATTAAAATCGCCAGTATGTACTTGGTAAATCGCTTTTTATTGTTGAAGAACATCGTAAAATCTCCGAGACTCACTTTTTTTTCTTTTACCTCTTTGAACATACCACTCTCAGCAACCGAAATGCGCAGCAACAGTAATCCAATGCCAAGTATACCACCAATTTTATAACATAGTCTCCAGTCTTGGGTTAGTTGATAAACGAAGTATGCAAATACTGCCCCAAATAATCCGATACCCGCCACCAGAGATGTTCCTACCCCACGTTTTTCTTTAGGCAGTAATTCACTCACCAGGGTAACTCCCGCACCCAACTCGCCTGCCAATCCAACTCCCGCAACAAATCTGAGCCAGGCATATTGGTCTACAGTCTGAACGTAACCTGTAACGAAGTTGGCAACAGAATAAAGTGCTATCGAACCAAATAAAACACTAAGCCGACCTTTTTTATCTCCCAATGTTCCCCATAGTAGACCTCCTATGAGTAGTCCTACCATCTGCCAGTTGATAATTTTTGTACTGGCAGCCAGTACAGATACCTTATCGCTCAGGTCGAGTCCAATCCCCTTCAAACTGGGCTCACGAACTATATTAAAAAGTAGTAGATCATAGACATCAACAAAATAGCCCAGGGCTGCGACCATCACAGGTATGGAAAAAATAGAAAGTGGTTTTTGATTCATTTTCACCTTATTTATAGCGCCGTAAAATGATACAAGTTTCTTTGATGTACTCAACAGCCCAATTGGGTTTCGATTTTAAAGTTACGATTCAATAGCATACAAGCATGAGTAGAATAAATACCCGTTGGATCCGGGGGCTTCCTGGTTGTTTTGCCATCAAAACTGCGCATAATTTTTATCTAAAACACCGGCTTTCTTAATGAACACAAACTCACAAAGCCAAAGTATATTATTTTTAAAAGGCCGGTTCAGGTCGGTAATATCGAATAGCCGAAACCCAATGCTATCCATAAAACTCAGCACAGTAAGGGCGCTGTTATTAAATTGCTTATTCATCACCCCCACTTCTACCAGTATGATTTCTACATGATTACGAATCAATTCCTGTGCTCCCTGTAAAACCTCAATATCTAAACCCTCCGCATCTATCTTTAGCATCTCAGGATAGGGTAGGCTATTTTCTTTTACAAAGCCATCCAGAGCGACTATGGGCAATTCGGTTTGCCGGTACCCCAGTCTGGCAGCTTCCGCCTGATCCATATTAAAAGTACAGCTGTCATCGCGCTCATGATAGGTAAAGAGCAGTCTACCTGACTGACTTCCTACCCCTACTGAAAAAAGTTGCACATTCGAAAACTGTCCTAGATTTTTTTTGATATCAGGCTGCAAATTGAGCTGAGGTTCGAACAAAATATAGGTTGCATTGGGAAAATAACGCATACAATGCTTTGTCCACGTGCCCTTATTGGCGCCCACATCAAAAATGACCCTGGGTTGGAACTGCTGCTGCAGGAGGGTAGTATAAAAACCTGATAGCAGTTCTTCCTTCTCTCCCTTTTTAGAGAAAGCGTTTTTAAATTTTGCCAGAAGTGATTTTTGCTTCAAAGGGAGTTGATATTATGGTTCAAAATAAGTGAATTAATTGATTTTATAGAAGATGTAAACATTCTTTTGAAACAAAATAAGTTGAACCGAAATTTTTTTCCGGGGAGCGAAGGCTCACCTGTTGGTTGAATATCTACTCGCTTGTTCGCAGGATTACACCCTAATTCAATTCCCTAGAAGCCAGACAAGGGTTCCGAAAGATAGAAAGAAGTAACTGGTTAAACATGTCAATAACAAGTAAAGACAGTTAACAATTTGGGAAGTGAAAGCCATGCCGAATGGTATGGCAGGGATTCACGTTATTGGGGTTGGGAGTTACCGGAGTCGGAAGCAGACTTATTAAAAATTAATTTATAAATCAGGGGTGCAGTTGTTACGAAAACTATACCCAGAACGATCACTTCCAGGTGCAGGCGCAAATCGAAATTAAACCGGGCGAGTATCCATTTTTGAAGAAAATGTCCGGCAAAGAGCATACTGAACACCCAGGCAACACAACCTACTATATTAAAGAAACTGAATTTCTTTTTATCCATCCCTACAATACCGGCAACGATGGGGGCAAACGTACGAACGATGGGAATGAATCGGGCGATGACAATGGCACCACCCCCATGTTTCTCATAAAAATCGTGTGCTTGGGTCAGATAACGTTTTTTAAAAAGAAGGTTGTCTTTCCACTCATACATGGCGTGACCTACTTTGTTTCCAAACCAGAATCCGACAAAATTGCCCGCAATGCCGGCTGCTGAAATTAAGCTGCCTATCAGTAAGAGGTCAGCCACTTCATTGCCGGTGCTAAAAAGAGAGCGTGCCAGATCGCTGCTGTAAATTCCGGCAACGAATAAGAGACTATCACCCGGAAGAAAAAATCCGGCGAAGAGTCCGGTCTCGGCAAATACCACGAGCACCACCAGCCAAAGTCCGCCATGTTCTACATAAAACTGGGGCTGCAATAATTGAGTCCAGTGAAATTCTGCGCCTAGCAACAGAGAAAATAACATGTAAATAAAATTAAAGTATATATCAGGAATCAGTAGGTGTTGGCACTGCGGGTCCCAGTTCATTTTCCCATTTGCTAACTACCGCTGTTGCCAGGGTATTTCCAAGCACATTGGTAGCAGTTCGGAACATGTCACAAAAATGGTCAATAGGTAATATCAGGGCAATACCTTCCGGAGGTATTTTAAACATCGTACAGGTAGCGGTTACAACTACCAGGGAAGCACGGGGAACGCCGGCAATTCCTTTGCTGGTGAGCATAAGTACCAGCAGCATAGTGAGTTGGGTACCGGTATCGAGGTGAATATTATTGGCCTGTGCGATGGCGATGCTGGCAAAGGTCATGTACATCATGCTGCCATCGAGGTTGAAGGAATAGCCCAATGGGAGAATGAAGGAAACGATTTTATTCTTACAACCAAATCTCTCCAGTTCTTCGGTGAGTTTGGGAAATACTGCTTCACTGCTGGTCGTACTAAAAGCAATGATGAGCGGGGAGACAATATGCCTTAATAATTCAGGCAGGCGCTTACCAAGAATCAGATAACCCACCGTAAGTAATATCACCCACAAGAGGGTAATGCCAATGAGGAAGTAAAGCAGGTATTTGCTATAAAAAATAAACACGTCGAGACCCTTGGCAGCAATTACAGCTGCTATGGCGCCGAAGACCCCCAGGGGAGCCACATTCATCACATAGCCAACCATTTTGAGGATCACATGGGCTACTGCGTCTAATCCTTTAACAATCACTTTTGCCTTATCACCCAAAGCGGCAGTGGCCACTCCAAAAAATATACTGAAAATAACGAGTTGTAGAATTTCATTGGTAGCCATGGCTTCCACCACACTGCGCGGAACTATGTGCTCTACAAATTGTTGCAGGTTGAATTGTTGGGTATTGCTGACCAGTTTTCCGGCTTCAGCGGCATCCCCTTTCACTTCAGTGAAGCCGGCACCGGGTTGAAAGAAATTCACCAGCACCATACCCAATAATAAGCTGACGAGTGAGGCAGCAATAAACCAAAGCATGGCTTTGCCCCCTACCCTGCCTACTGATTTCAGGTCGCCCAGTTTGGCAATACCTACCACCAGGGTGGAGAATACCAGAGGAGCGATGATCATCTGAACCAAACGAATGAAAATAGTCGTCAGTAATTTTATATTCTTGGAAAAAGTTGCGATGAATGCGGCGTCGGCATTCTTATGGACCACATAGCCCAGAATGGCTCCTGCAATCATGGCTATCAGGATATAGAGCGTAAGCCGGTTCGACTTTTTCATATGTACAAACAGATTGTTTTGCAAGATACTGATTCCCAGCTAAACCGGCGGAAGCGTAAAAAAGGAAGATTGAAAGCAAAAACTTTTGCTGTAAGAGCGGATAATTGTCTATTTTTCCATATAAAATTCATTAAAAATTAATCGTTTCCTTATGAGTTTATTTAGTAGAAAAAAATCCCTCGACGTGTTACTGGCCCAAGCCGGAGACTCTGAAAAGGGATTGAAAAGAACCCTGGGCGCAGGCAATCTGGTAGCCTTGGGTATTGGGGCCATTATTGGCGCAGGGTTATTTGTAAGAACAGCAGCGGCTGCAGGACAAGCAGCAGGACCTGCTGTAACGCTTTCTTTTATTATTGCTGCCGTGGGATGTGCATTTGCAGGCCTCTGTTATGCTGAATTCGCTGCGATGATACCTATTTCAGGAAGTGCCTATGCCTACTCCTATGTAACGATGGGTGAAATGATTGCCTGGATCATTGGTTGGGCACTCATCATGGAATATGCATTGGGTGCCGCAACTGTATCCATTGCCTGGAGTGAATACCTCAACAAACTGCTGGGGGGGGCAGTTCCCTATGAATGGTGCCATTCGCCCCTAGAGAAATACACAGACAGTGCCGGTGTTTTACATCAGGGAATCATGAATGCACCCGCTTTGGTTATCTTATTGCTGTTGACGCTCTTATTGATTAAAGGAACTCAGGAAAGTGCGATGGTGAATGCTATCATCGTATTCATCAAAGTAGCCATTGTAATCTTATTCATTGGTATTGGCTGGCAGTTTATTAAACCTGAAAACCATACACCGTATATGATCCCTGAAGGTACCAAGCCGGTATTAGATGCGGCAGGTGCTGAATTGGTCAATTATGACGGATTTTTCAAGCATGGGCTAGGTGGAGTGCTGGGTGGTGCTGCTATCGTATTCTTTGCCTTCATCGGATTTGATGCGGTGAGTACTGCTGCGCAGGAAGCCAAGAACCCCAAGAGAGATATGCCCATCGGCATTTTAGGGTCACTGGTGGTTTGTACGATTCTGTACATCCTTTTCGGACATGTACTGACGGGTGTGGCAAACTGGCAGGAATTTGTTGATCCGGAAAAAGGAAGAGAAGCTTCTGTAGCTTATGCCATCTCTGGTTACATGAAGGGGTATGAATGGCTGGCAACAGCAGTAACAGTTGCGATTTTGGCCGGATTCTCTTCAGTTATTCTGGTAATGTTGATGGGACAAAGTCGAATTTTTTATTCCATGAGTAATGACGGACTGATACCCAAAGCATTTGGAGAATTGCATCCTAAGTTTAAAACTCCGTATAAGGCGAACATCATACTTTTTGTTTTTGTTGGCGCCTTTGCAGCTTTTGTACCCGGCCATGTGGCAGGTGACCTCACTTCTTTTGGTACACTCTTCGCCTTCGTGTTGGTGAGCTTAGGTGTATGGATTATGCGGAGAGAGAATCCAGATATGCCCAGACCCTTCAAAACGCCACTGGTACCGCTGGTACCTATTCTGGGTGCCGTGATTTGCCTCGGAATGATTGCTGCAATTGACCTGCGCACACTAAAGTTCGCTATGATCTGGATGCTGATCGGTCTTGTTGTTTATTTCCTTTACAGTAAGAAACGAAGTCAACTCAACAATTAATAAAGTACTTTATCAATCTTTTAGGCCGATGGAACAACAACCATCGGCTTTTTTATTGATTTGCGTACATTTGCAGCGCTAAAAACAGCTCTATGGGTCGCATATTTGAAGTTAGAAAAGCCACCATGTTTGCCCGTTGGGACCGCATGGCGAAACAGTTTACACGCATCGGGAAAGAAATCGTGATAGCCGTTAAAGCCGGAGGTCCCGACCCTGCCACCAATCCGGCCCTTCGTCGCTGTTTTCAAAATGCCCGCAGCGTAGGTATGCCCAAAGACCGGGTAGAAGCAGCCATTAAACGCGCTTCAGGCAAAGACACCACCAACTACGAAGAAATTTTATATGAGGGGTATGGCCCACATGGCGTTGCCATTCTTGTTGAAACTGCCACAGATAACCACGTTAGAACAGTTGCGAACGTAAAAAGTCATTTCAACAAGGGCAATGGTGCCATGGGAACCACCGGAAGTGTTAGCTTTCAATTCAAAAAAATGGGGGTATTCAAACTGAAACCGGAAGGCTTGAATACAGAAGATCTGGAACTGGAACTAATTGATGTGGGTCTGGATGAAATGGGTGAAAGTGTAGACGATCAAAATAAACCCATTCTGGTTTTGCGTTGTCAGTTTGTCGACTTCGGTAAACTGCAAAAAGGACTGGAAGACCGCGGTATCAACCCTATCAGTGCTGAGTTGGAATGGATACCTCAAAACACAGTACCCGTTACCGATGAGCAGGCAGAAGAAGTAAGTAAGCTCATCGAAAGACTCGAACAGGATGACGATGTGAACAAGGTTTTCCATAACATGGGTTGATTCTTTTCCGACTAAAAAAACATGGGTGCCCGACAACTTCTCCAAGACGAGTAATTCCCCAGTAAGACGCATCGTATTTTTCGACGGCTATTGTCTTCTTTGTCAGGCATCCGTTCAATTTATCATACACAGAGACCCCGCTGGCCACTTTCAATTTTCGCCATTACAAGAAGACCTGGCAAAAAACCTACTTCCACCGATGAATGAGAGCGAAGTAAATAGTGTCATCTTATGGGAGGAAGGAAAAATTAGCTACCGATCGACTGCAGCACTGCGCATTGTAAAAAGATTAACGGGCGTCTGGCCGGTATTGTACGTATTTATTATCGTACCGGTTTTTATGAGGGATACCATCTATAATTGGTTAGCAAAAAACAGGTATAAGTGGTGGGGGAAATCTACTGAATGCCTTA
>JBIIRN010000145.1:0-5244 GCA_044341525.1 Sediminibacterium sp.
TACTCCCGCATCATTTGAAGTACCACGTCAACCACTTGCTCAGCATTGGGTTTCCCGAAATAATCACCATCACTTCCATATCCGGTTCTGTGTTCTTTGGCAGTCAATGAACGAGGGGCAACATCAAGATAACGGAATGCCTGTTGCTCTTCCATGATTTTCGATAACATATATCCGGTAGCACCACCCGGCACATCTTCATCTACCAACAAAAGCCGACTTGTTTTTTTCAAAGATTCGAGGATACTGTGTTGGGTATCGAAAGGCAATAAGGTCTGCACATCAATGATTTCACAGGAGATGCCCATGCGGGAAAGTCTTTCTGCAGCATCTTCAACAATGCGCAGGGTGGATCCATAAGATACGATGGTTACTTCATCCCCCTGACGGATCACTTCTGGTATGCCGAGTTGTACGCGGAATGACAAAGGATTGTCGGGCATTTTTTCTTTCAAGCGATAGCCATTCAGACATTCAACGATGATGGCGGGATCATTTCCCAACAGCAGGGTATTATACATACCCATTGCCTGCACCATGTTGCGAGGTACACAGAGATACATTCCCCTTAGTGAATGAATCATCATACCCATGGGTGAACCGGTATGCCAGATGCCTTCCAAGCGATGACCACGCGTTCGAATAATCAGCGGATAACTTTGTTTACCCACGGTTCTGAAATGAACCGTTGCCACATCATCACTGAGTGTTTGAAGGGCATACAACACATAATCCAGGTATTGGATTTCGGCTATGGGGCGGAGTCCGCGCAATGCCAAACCAATGGCCTGACCAACGATGGTCAATTCGCGAATCCCGGTATCAGCCACCCGATCTACGCCATGTTTTTCCTGTAACCCCGCAAACCCCTGATTGACGTCTCCAATTTTACCCACATCCTCTCCAAATGCATATACAAAGGGATTCTGGGTAAGTAACTGATCAAAGTATCGGTTGAGGACCTCATAACCATTGATTACTGAGGAACCGGCGGAGTATTCTGCGGGAACGGGTGCAATGGAAATCGTTCTGCGGGAACCCTGGTTATACAAATAAGAATTGTAGAGATTTCGGTGAAGAGGTTCTAATTCTTGCAGGAAGGACTGAAGTTCTTCATAGCTGGGAGAATTAGGTGCCATTTCCATGGCCAGGTGAACGGAGCGAAGGACATCTCTTCTCAACAAATCGGAGGCAGTTGCAAGTTGAGTTGCCAATTGCTGTAGCTGCTGATACACCTGCATGTCATTGGTAATCGTAGATCGGATGAGATCCGCCGCCCGATTGGCTAATTCCCGAATAGGTGACTGATAAGCCTCCCAGGCAGTTCTGCGACTTTCTTTCACATGTTCACGTGCTTCCGCTTCAAGGGATGCAATTTCTTCGGCAGTGGCGAGTTCACATAAGAGCAACCACTCCTTCATTTTTTTATTACAATCCCATTCCCTTTCCCATTCCAGCCTTTCGGTTGTTTTATATCTTTCGTGGCTGCCGCTGGTCGAATGTCCCTGTGGCTGAGTAACTTCCTGAACATGGAACAACACAGGTACGTGATCTATGCGCAGTTGCTTGATAGCAGATTCAAAAACCTCACACATGCCGGCATAATCCCAGGCCTTGACTTTATAAATTCTGATACCATTCGTACCTTCTTCTTTTTCCATGCCGCGCAGGGCCTCAGATACCGAACCCTTGGTCGTCTGGAAACGGGTGGGAACTGAGATACCATACCCATCATCCCAAACAAATACTGCCAGGGGAATCTGAAGAACACCCGCAGCATTCACCGCTTCCCAGAAATGACCCTCGGAAGTACTGGCATCTCCAATGGTGCAAAAACAAACTTCGTTTCCCGAATGACTTAGGTGACCAAAAAGGTCAGGGCGATTCGCATTGCGAAATAATTTAGAAGCCAGTGCAAGACCTACTGCTCTTGGCATTTGAGAAGCAGTAGGGGCCATATCGGAAGAACTGTTCTTCCGGTTAACCAAGTCAAGCCAATTCCCATCCTCATCGGTTACGGGAGTAGAGAAGTGGGCATCCATTTGTCTGCCCGCACTGAAGGGATCGTGCGTTGGATCCGGGTCTCCATATAGCTGTGCAAAAAATTGCTCCACAGTGGTAATGCCTGCAGCCAACATAAAGGTTTGATCCCGGTAATATCCTGCCCTGAAATCACCCGGCTGAAAAAACTTGGCTGCCGCAATCTGGGCTACCTCTTTTCCATCCCCGAATATGCCAAATTTACCCTTTCCGGTAAGCACTTCCCGCCGACCCAGCAAACTCACTTCACGACTAATTACAGCCATGCGATAATCTGCCAGGATAGCCTGTCGAAAAGACTCGTAAGACATTTTACTTTCTGACTGCTCCTGAGATAGGTCTTGCTCCATGCGGCAAATTTAGTACTAGGATAGGAATAGCAACCTGAAAAAAGGATAAGGTGTAAAAAAAGAGTTCAAAATGGTAAGCTTAGGTAAGGAATACCTGTCTTAAATTGTTAAAATTGGGGAAAACAAACCTGTAAAAGGGCTTGAATTTGCCCGAACACTCGTATTTGAGTAATTTTAACTTATAAACTCATCCTTATGAAAAAGCTTCTCGTAGCATTTGGTTGCCTGCTGACTTTTCAGCTGGTTCAAGCGCAAGACCAAACCAATTCCGCCCCAAAATGGGAAATCGGCAAAGTTTTGGAAATTACTAATACCAACTTCAATGCAGGTGAGCGCCCAGTAGGTGTTCCGGTTGATTTTGTGGTAGAAATCAAAAATATCAGCAAAGACACGGTTACGCTCTTGAATGCTAAGGCAGGTTGTGGTTGCACAACACCCAACTTTACTCCTAACCAACGATTTGGTCCCGGTCAGACTGTAAAAGTTGCCATTAGCTATAATGGCGGACAAGCAGGTTCCTATGGAAAAGTAACCACTATTTATTTCGACCATGATATGACGCAAACCATCATGTTAACCGGGGTAGGTGTTACTCCCAAACAAGAAGCAACGCCTGCGCAGGCTGCAACGCCAATAAAGCAATAACATCCAACCTCAAAGACCCATGAAGAATCTATTTTCCCTTCTGCTGTTTTTAGGTGTGGTAACCTTTGTGCAGGCCCAAACCGAAGTAACATTTGGTGAAAAGACCCACTCTTTCGGAAAGATCAAACAACATATACCGGTTACACATGTATTCAGTTTTACCAACACTTCTTCCCGACCGGTAGTAATTGAAACTGCCACTGCTGAATGTGGTTGTACCACGCCTGAATATGCAAAAGGCGCCATTCTAAAAGGCAAGAGCAGCGAAATTAAAGTGACCTATAACTCCGAAACACCCGGTAGCTTCAAAAAGAATATTACCATCAAATTTGCTGGAATCGCTTCACCTTATATTCTGACAATAGATGGGGAGGTCATTCCTGAAAAGAAATAATCCTTTGATTTTAATTTCTCCCAGCGCAGTCCTTCGGCTGCGCTTTTTGTTTTTTTGAATGGCCGGAAGAGTCGGATTATCTTTGTGCCATGCCTACTATCAGTCAGCGGGGCCAGTTAATGCCGCCCTCCCCTATCAGAAAATTAGTACCCTATGCAGAAGCAGCCAAGAAAAAGGGTATCAAAGTGTTCCACTTAAATATCGGCCAGCCGGATATTGCAACCCCGGAAGCAATGATGAATGCTGTCAGGAATATAGACTTCCGTGTATTGGAATACAGTCATAGTGCGGGGAATGAATCTTATAGACAAAAACTCACCGAATATTATCATTCAGTTGGAATAGAAATCACTTCCGGAGAAATTATTGTAACCACTGGTGGAAGTGAGGCAATTTTATTTGGTATGCTGGCCTGTCTGGATCCGGGAGATGAAGTTATCATTCCGGAACCTTTTTATGCCAACTACAATGGATTTGCTATTGCAGCTGGGGTGAAGGTTGTTCCTGTTACTTCCTACATCTCCAATGGCTTTGCATTACCCCCCATCAGTGAACTGGAGAAAAAAATAACGCCCCGTACTAAAGCAATCCTGATTTGTAATCCCAATAATCCCACGGGTTATTTATATACAGCAGAGGAAATGGAACAATTGCGTGAATTATTGGTCCGTTACCAGTTGTTTTTATTTTCAGATGAAGCCTATCGGGAATTTTGTTATGGTGGAACTCAAATCAGTGCCATGCACCTGAAAGGTGTGGAAAATCAAGTGATTTTGATGGACACCATCAGTAAACGCTATAGTGCCTGTGGCGCAAGACTGGGGGCTCTCGTGACTAAAAATAAAGAGGTACTCGGAGCGGTTCTTAAACTGGCTCAAGCCCGGCTCAGTCCCCCCTCCTTTGCCCAAATCGCCGCAGAAGCTGCCATTGACTTGCCGGCCGACTATTTCGAAGAAACCCGCGAGGAATATCGTTCTCGCCGAGATTTGCTGGTAGCCCGCCTCAATGCCATTCCCGGTGTGTATTGTCCCTGCCCCGGAGGTGCTTTTTATGCCATGGCTCAATTACCCATTGATGATTCTGATCTTTTTTGCCAGTGGCTGCTGGAATCATTTAATTATGAAGGCGCAACGGTTATGCTGGCGCCGGCTACCGGTTTTTATGGCACCGCCGGACTCGGTAAACAAGAGGTGAGATTGGCCTATGTCTTAAACAGAGATGCCATCAATCAGGCCATGGATTGCCTGGAAAAAGCATTGGAAATCTATCCTGGAAGGAAGAAGATTTAATATTAATTTTTTATTTATCTGAATTCTGATTTGAAATAATTAGTACATTTGTGTATCAAATACACATTATTATCTAATTATTAATTTTAATAATATAAATAGTTTTTTCATAACTATCTGTAAAACAATATTGTAAGTCGTTTATTGGGTTTTAAAGCAAGCAATCGTAAATCTCCCCTGTTTCTACAGGGGATTTTTTATTCCGGAACAGATCGAACATATTCCCCCCGCTCATTTATCAAGGAATAACAAAGATTGGGATTAACGAGACCATATAATCGACCATTTCGTACTTCAAAACTCATATATATTTTTCCATTTTCGCGCCAACCTTTACCATATTGTTCCTGACCCCTGTCAAACCAGATAGCTTTGAGAGGACGACCGGATGCATACCATTCTTTGAACCATCCCTGGTAGGTTCCTGCATGAAAATGATATTCAAATTGGGCTTGCCCATTTGGCCACCAACCTCGATGAATACTATCTTTTTCCCCATCATGATAATAGCGCCGAGCCAGTAGTT
>JBIIRN010000233.1:0-3560 GCA_044341525.1 Sediminibacterium sp.
GCAGTTGGCCATAGCGGGCAGGGATGTAGATTGGTATCCCGTTAGAAAAGTAAAGCAACTTGCTTTCGACCACCAGGAGATCCTGCAGCTTTGTATTCAGCAATTGCAGCAACGCGTAATGGAGCGCCCCATCATTTTCCATCTCCTGCCCAATCGCTTTTCCCTTCGGGAGTTACAGTCCGTTTTTGAGGCAATCTTGGGTGTGGAACTCGACCGCCGCAATTTCCGCAAGCGCATCGCCCTCAAAGATTGGATCGTAGATACCAAGGTCATGGAGAAAGACGTGAGCCATCGACCCGGTAAGCTCTACCAGGTAAAGTCCTGCTATTTGAATACCACGCAGCCACTGCAATAGGCAGAACTGGTTGCTTCCCCCTTTGTTTCCCGGCAACCATAAAAAAAATTTAATAAGAATTATTTGGTGCGTTCTTAAAAATTATTAAGTTGTGTCTTATATACACAATTAAATGTGTATTCGATACATATTATAGGTATCGGAAACCCAATTCGAACCATTAAACAATTGCTTATGTCATTGTTCAAAAAAGGCAGAACAGGCCTTTATTTGTTCCTATTCCTGTTGGTTGTTCAGACTTCCTTTGCACAGAACAGGGTAGTAACCGGTCGCGTTACCGATGCTTCCGGTGCACCTGTAGCAGGAGCTACTGTTACAGCCAAAGGCAGTAGCCAAGGTGCTATCACCAATGAAGCAGGTCGCTTCACCATTTCTGTTGCACCTTCCGTTACTTCACTCGTTGTTTCATCCACCGGTTTTGCTGCGAAAGAGATGGCATTGACTGCAGCCGGTGACGTGAACATTCAGTTGGCAAGCGTTGCCGATAACCTGGGTGAAGTGGTAGTGGTTGCCTATGGTACCCGAAAGAAATCAGACTTGACGGGTGCTGTTACTTCAGTCGGTCCGAAAGAATTTCAAAAAGGTAATATCAACTCTGCCGAGCAGTTGCTGGTAGGTAAGGTAGCCGGTCTCTCAGTTACGACCGGTGGCGGTGCTGCCGGAGGCGGAAGCCGAATCCGTATCCGTGGCGGTGCCTCTTTGAATGCCAGCAATGATCCATTGATCGTGATCGACGGAGTGCCGGTAGAAGGAAATGGTATTGCCGGTTCTGCTAACCTGCTCAACACCATCAACCCCAATGACATTGAATCTTTCACGGTATTGAAAGACGCTTCTGCTGCTGCCTTGTATGGATCACGTGCTTCCAATGGGGTATTGATCATTACTACCAAGAAGGGCACCAAAGGAAAGGTTCGCTATAATTACAATAACCTGTTTGCCGTTGGCTCTATCGTAAATACAGTACCAGTATTAACCGGTGACGAGATTCGTTCTATCGTGAATGCAGACGCGGCAGCCACAGGTAACAATACGTACAAGAACTTACTGGGTACTGCCAATACTGATTGGCAGAGCGAAATTTATCAGCTGGCCCCCAGCTTTGATAATACCGTGAGTGCTTCCGGTATGTTGGGGAAGGTTCCCTTCCGTGCCTCATTGGGCTATCTCACCCAGGATGGTATTCTCCGCACCAATCATTTCAATCGCCTTACCGGTGCATTGAATCTCTCTCCTAAACTTTTGAATGATCATTTGTCAGTAAACATTAACCTGAAAGGTTCACAGACAAAGAATCGTTTTGCCAACGAAGGAGCCATCGGTAATGCGGTTTCCTTTGACCCCACCAAACCGGTATATTCCGGCAATAAGAACTGGGGTGGATATTATGAATGGCTGCAACCCGGTGGATTACCCGTTGATCTCTCTAACCGCAATCCGCTTGGATTGTTGATGCTGCGAGATGACCGCTCAACGGTGAATCGTTTCATCGGAAATGTTCAGTTGGATTATAAATTACCTTTCTTCCCCGATCTACATGTTCAGGCGAACCTAGGTATGGATTATTCTTCCGGAAGTGGCAACAACAATGTTGACTCAGTAGCTGCGACAGATTATAAAACCGGGGGTAGAAGAAGCTATTATGAGCAACAGAAAGTGAACCAGCTCGCAGACGTATCTCTTTTCTATTCCAAGGAACTGAAAAGTATCAAGAGTAAAATTGATGTGCTGGTAGGTCATAGCTATCAGAGCTTCCTTACCAAAGTGAGCAATTTCCCTTCCTTCAGCTACCGTGCCATTGCTGATCCTACCCGACCTGCAAAAAAGGATACCATTCAGGGTACCGAGCCGGTGTTCCTCACCGATCGGCCGGAATATCGGTTGGAATCATATATTGGTCGGGTGAATTTTTCCGTAATGGATAAATATCTTTTCACTGCTACTATTCGTTCCGATGCCAGTTCCAAGCTGAATCCGAATGACAGAACCGGTTATTTCCCATCGCTCGCTTTCGCGTGGAAGATGAAAGATGATCTCTTTAAAAATGCCAGCCAGGTAAATGACCTCAAACTCAGGTTGAGCTGGGGTGTGACCGGACAACAGGATGGAATTGGATTTTATTCTTATATCCCCCGTTATTCCCGCGGTGCCCCCACTGCTGCTTATCAGTTCGGCAATACTTTTGTCAGCTACCTGCGTCCGGAAGGATATGATCCCTCTATCCGCTGGGAATCTACTACGACCACCAACATTGGAGTAGATTTCGGACTCTTTGGAAATAAGGTAACCGGTTCGGTTGATTATTATCAAAGAACTACCAAAGACCTGCTGGCCAATGTGGCTGTAGCTGCCGGTGCCAACTTTGTGAATGAAATCGTTACCAACGTAGGTAATATTGACAGCAAGGGTATCGAAATCAATTTGAATACTTCACTGATTCGTAAAAATGACCTGAGCTGGGATCTCGGCATGAACTTCACTTATAACAGAGCCCGTATAACGAACCTGTTGAAAAATCCTGATCCTAATTTCAAAGGACAGGATGTGACCTTTATTGGCGGTGGTACCGGAAACAGCATCGGTATTCATTCAGTAGGGTATGCCCCCAGTTCTTTCTACATGTTCAAGCAGGTTTATAATGTTTTGGGCGATCCGATTGAAGGATTGTTCGAAGACCTCAACCGCGATGGTATCATCAACAATGACGACCGGTATATTTATCAGAAGCCGGCTGCTGATGTGTTACTCGGATTCAATACACAGTTGAATTGGAAAAAATGGAGCATGAGTATTGCCGGACATGGATCACTGGGCAACTATCTCTACAACAATGTGAATTCTAACAATGCTGTATTGCGCGCCATTAAGAATCCAATCAACTTCATAGGCAATGCTACCCGCGATTATTTGTCCACCCGCTTTGTCAACAATCGTTATTTGTCAGACTATTATATAGACAATGCTTCCTTCTTCCGGATTGACAACCTCAACTTTGGATACAATGTAGGAAGTGTTTTCAAAAACAAAGCTACCATGCGCATTAACGCAAGTATCCAGAATGTGCTGTTGATTACCAAATATGGTGGTCTGGATCCGGAGAATGCAGGAGATGGAGGAGTTGACAACAATATTTACCCGAGACCCCGTGTATATTCCCTGGGCATTAACCTAGATTTTTAATCGCTCAATTATTTGTATTATGAAA
>JBIIRN010000137.1:0-5489 GCA_044341525.1 Sediminibacterium sp.
CACGGGATTGCGCTCAGCGGGGTTGCCGGGACCGGTGAAACCGGGAACAACGGCAATCATCAGCAGGGTTAAAATTGTATATCGGAACATAATGCGCATGCTAACCGGTTTAATCAATAGACCTAGAACAGGGGTATTCGTTTAATGTTCCCTGATAATGAAACTGTTAAATCGCAATGAAGGTGTTTTCTGCTCATCCCGCCCCTTACTTCCGCGTTGCTACGCGGTAAAGTATCCAGCCCATCAAAGCAAAAAATATGGTTCCGAGCAGGAAGTAGCCCCCCTCTCCCATAGATGACACTATTGTATGTTCCGTACTTACTGCCCCCAGGAATTTTTCACCGCCGGCAGAGCCGGCCAAAAACGCAATCAATACCCCGGCTACAGCTCCTCCCGCCACCAATCCCGTTGCAAATAAATTACCCTTGCCGAGTTCTTCTTCTTCTGGACTCAACTCCTTGTTTTCTTTTTTCTGGCGGCTTTCGACTAATCCGCGAATGGCACCACCGATAAAAATGGGTAATGTAGTGGCCAATGGGAGGTAAACTCCGATGGCAAAACTAAGTGCCTTGATGCCGCACAATTCCATAGTAACGGCCAGGAAAATACCCACGACCACATATTGCCAGTCGAGGTTTTGTGAAAGTATTCCTTTGATCAAGGTTGCCATCAACGTCGCCTGCGGCGCCGGAAATTTCTCTGTACCTATCGCATGCTGGATACCTTGCTGCATCATTTCAGTAGAGGGCTTATCCAGAAATTTTACGGTAATACCTATTACAATAGAAGATACAATGGCCCCAACAAACAAAGCAATCTGTTGATTACGTGGCGTCGCCCCTACAATATATCCGCTTTTCAAATCTTGTGAGGTAGCGCCAGCGTTAGCAGCAGCGATACAAATCATTCCGCCGACTACCAATACCAGTGGCTCAAATGCCTGACCTGTCCAGCCCACTGCCAAAAAAATCAGACTGGTTCCCATCACGGTGGCGATGGTCATGCCGCTGATCGGACTATTTGAAGAGCCGATCAATCCTACGATGCGGCTGGCTACCGTAACGAACAAGGCGCCGAATAAAAGAACAAGCACACCCACCAACAATTTTTGAACCAGACTATCGCCGGGTATTTGAGGCAGAAAGGTGATCAGGGCAACCAATCCCAGGCTACCAAAACCTACCACTTTTAAGCTCAGGTCTTTGTCGGTTCTCAAAACAGCAGCTGCAGATGCATCACCTTCTGCTTTCAAAGATGCCATGCTTCCTTTTACGGATTGAACAATGGTGGGAATGGTTTTGATTAGTGTGATGACACCACCTGCTGCCACGGCACCGGCACCGATCTGCCGAACATAAGCATAATAGATGGCACTGGAATAATCAGCAAAAGTTTTTGTCACCGGATCCCATCCACCCTTGCCACCGGCACGGGTGATATCAGCGAGGTAGCCAAGTTTTGCGAGTTGCGTGGCAATCACTTCTCCCGGTACCAGGGTACTCAATAGCGGTATCAATACCATCCAGCTCAGTACGCTACCGGCTACCAACACTCCGGCTATGCGCCAGCCGATGATATAACCGACTCCGAGGTATTCGGGGGTTATCTCGCCTGATATCTTGGCGGAAGGAAAGAATTTATTCAATTGTTTGGTAGCATAAAAGGGTGTTTCAGCGATCACATGCAATACTTTCTGCAGCAGGGCATACACAAATGCTACCCCCAATCCCCAGAAAGCTGTTTTGGCAAAGTCGCCTCCTTTTTCACCCGCTTTCAATACATCGCCGCAGGCGGTACCTTCAGGGTAAGGAAGTGTTTCGTGCTCATTAACGATCAGGGCCTTGCGCAGGGGCACCATTAAAAGGGTTCCGAGCAAGCCCCCAACTATAGCGAGAATCAGAATGGTGAGGTAATTAAAGTATTCCGCACTGGTGGGGGAAGATAAAAACAGGAAGCCGGGCAAGGTAAATGCTACACCGGCAGCGATGCTCTCTCCGGCGGACCCGGTTGTTTGAATGATGTTATTCTCGAGGATGGTCGTTTTCAATAAGCGACGTCCTAAAGTGATGGCAATAACGGCAATCGGTATGGATGCGGAAACTGTCAATCCGGCTTTTAATGCGAGGTAAACAGTAGAGGCGCCAAAGATGACACCAAACAGACTTCCCATTAAAATAGATTTAACGGTAAGCTCCTTCGTGTTAGATTCCGGAGCGATATAGGGCCGGAAGGTTTTTTTTTCTGATGACATAGCAAGTTTTTTTTAAGCGGAAAAACACCGGCGGTTAAAATAAAGTTCCGCTGTATCTTTCCGATATCTTTCAGTACCAAAATACGACATATGAGTGAATTGCAACAAGAAGTGAAGAAAACGGGTATGCCGGCGGCTGTTCCCTACATCATCGGTAACGAGGCAGCCGAACGTTTCAGCTTTTACGGCATCCGTTCTATCATGACCACTTTCCTGGTGGCACAATTCTTTAACCCTACAGGAGATCCGGCTATGCAGGCAGTTGCTGAGGCCAAATCAAATGAGCTAACCCACCTTTTTGTAACAGTTGCTTATTTCATGCCACTGGTCGGAGGCATATTGGCGGATTGGTTTTTCGGCAAATACAAGGTGATTCTATATGTATCTATATTATATGCTGTCGGCAACCTGATGCTGGCACTGAATACCGACAACCTTTCCTTGTTCTCCTGGGGATTGGTCATCATTGCCGTGGCGGCAGGAGGCATAAAATCATGCGTATCAGCAAATGTGGGAGATCAGTTTGACAAATCGAATGAACACCTCCTGAGTAAGATGTATGGTTGGTTTTATTTTACCATCAATTCAGGTTCTATTGTTGCTACCGCCATCATTCCTCTGGTTTACAAATATTGGGGAGCTAAACTCGCTTTTGGTATTCCGGGCATATTGATGGTGCTGGCGACTTTCATCTTCTGGCTGGGAAGGAAAAAATATGTGCGGGTACCCCCCTCCGGATACAGAAGAGAAAATTTTATGTCGATTACGCTGGCAGCAATAGGGGAAGCTATTGGAAGTTTGTTTCGGTCGAAAGCTGCGCTGTCAACTGCAGGCCCTTTCTGGACAAGGATTCAGCAGAAACACAATTTCTCCGACGGAGCCATTGAAGGCGTGCAGGCAGTTTACCGCATACTGATGGTGTTCGCCTTTACTCCTGTTTTTTGGGCGCTTTGGGATCAAAACCTCTCGGAATGGGTATTACAGGCGAAGAAACTGGATAGAACTATTTTCGGTGTCGAACTTCTGACCGAGCAGGTGCAAACCTTCAATCCGATCTTTTTGCTGGGGATGATACCTGTATTCACTTACTTGATTTTCCCTGCGCTTGAAAAAGCCGGACTAAAAGTTACTCCCTTAAAGAAAATGGGAGCGGGGTTGATTCTCACTGCCCTCACCTTTGTAATCATTGCACTACTGCAGCAGGAAATTGATGCAGGCAACCAGCCCTCCGTATGGTGGCAGATTCTGGCTTATTTGCTGCTCGCAGCAGCAGAAGTGCTGGTTTCGGTTACCTGTCTCGAATATGCCTATACCCATTCGCCCAAGTCGATGAAAAGTACCATGAGTGCGCTGTATCTGCTGGGTATATCGGTGGGAAATCTATTCGTGAGCATGGTAAACAACAGCATTTCGAATGGTGGATTTTTCGCGCAGTACACCGGGGCCCGATATTTCTGGTTGTTTACAGGGATTATGGTTGTCAATGCAGTGTTGTTTTTACTGATTGCCCGACACCTACCGGAAAAAAAGTACGTAGGTATGGAAGAATCTGCATAAGCTCTCTGCTATTCACCAATCGATTATTACCTTCGCCGCAAACAGGTTGGATATGAATATTTTAATCCTCGGTTCCGGTGGTCGCGAACATGCGCTGGCCTGGAAAATAACTGCCAGTCCGCACTGCAGCCAACTCTGGATAGCACCGGGCAATCCAGGTACCGCGCAATTGGGCACCAACCTGCCGATAGGAGTCAATGATTTTTCTGCAATCAGGCAGGCATGCATTGAGAAAGGTATTGACATGATCGTAGTAGGGCCGGAAGATCCGCTGGTAAATGGTATCTATGATTATTTTAAATCTGATGAGACGACCAGCCATATCATAGTGGTAGGCCCTTCCCGCGCAGCGGCGCAATTGGAAGGAAGTAAATCTTTCAGCAAGGAGTTCATGCAGCGCCATGGGATTCCTACTGCCTCCTACGCCAGGTTTACAGCTGCCAATTATGAGGAAGGAAGGGAATACATTCGCCAACATGCACTGCCGGTGGTGATCAAGGCAGACGGACTGGCAGCGGGGAAGGGGGTGGTGGTAGCCACTAGCCATGAGGAAGCACTCCGGGCATTCGAACAAATGATCCGGGAGCAGCAGTTTGGTGCTGCGGGTGATACCGTAGTAGTAGAAGCATTTCTAACCGGAATTGAAGTAAGCGTTTTTGTGCTCACTGATGGAGAAAGTTATCAGATCATCGGGCATGCGAAAGACTACAAGCGGGTAGGAGAAGGCGATACGGGCCCTAATACCGGCGGCATGGGCTGTATTAGTCCGGTACCCTTCGTTGACGATGCCTTCCTGCAAAAGGTTACGGAACGGATCATTGAGCCCACCATCGCGGGTATCCGGGCGGAAAAGCTGGTATACAAGGGTTTTATCTTTTTCGGATTGATGAATGTGGGGGGAGAACCCTGGGTAATAGAGTACAACTGCCGCATGGGTGACCCGGAAACGGAGATTGTCATGCCCTTGCTCCAAACGGATCTGGTAGCGCTGCTGGCAGCGATGGACAATGGTACTTTGGGGGATGCCAATATTTCGTTTTTTGATAAAAAGGGTGCTACCATAGTAGCAGTAAGTGAGGGTTATCCGGGCAACTATCCCAAAAATCGGGTAATAACCGGATTGGATAGTATTCCGGTAGGAGGAGATACGCTGGTATTTCAAGCGGGAACTACCTATCAGGGAGAAGATATTGTTACTTCCGGTGGCAGGGTTTTGGCAGTCACTGCTTTTGGTGATACCCTGACTTCGGCTGTACTGCATGCCAGAGCCGCGTTAGATCAGATACACTTCGAGGGCATGTACTTCCGCCGTGACATCGGCTATGAATTTCCCGATCGGAAATGAACTGGCTGAAAGCCCTGAAAAATAAGGCGTTCCACTTTGTGATTCCGTTATTTTCAATCACCTTTGTATTCATTCTACAATAGAACAGAGAATACTAAAAAGAACATGTCGATTTTTAATTTTTTCACACAGGAAATAGCGATGGACCTGGGTACAGCGAATACCCTGATCATACACAATGACGAAGTAGTAGTGAATGAGCCTTCAATCATTGCACTGAATCGCAATAACATGAAAGAAGTGTTGGCGGTAGGAAGGAAGGCATTGTTGATGCACGAGAAAACGCACGAAAGCATCAGAACAGTTCGTCCATTGAAAGATGGTGTAATTGCCGAC
>JBIIRN010000138.1:0-5479 GCA_044341525.1 Sediminibacterium sp.
CAATTCAATTCCGATCTGGTACTGATTGAATAAGATGGGCACCTGTTTACTCAGCAGGTAACTGAGGGCCGGAGCCAATAAAGCCAGAGCGGTGATACCAATGTGGTCGGGCAGTTTTCTCTTGGTGAAAATGCCAAATGCAAAAAGACCAAGTAATGGACCGTAGGTATAACCTGCCAAATCGAGAATAATATCAATAATACTATTGTCATTGATTTTATAAAATATCAAAATACAAATCAGGAATACGAGGGTAAAACTGAAGTGAACTGTCAGGCGAACTTTCTTTTTCTTTTGTTCAGACCATTGTTCTTTTTGTTGTATGCCCAGCATGTCAATGCAAAAGGAGGAAGTCAATGCAGTAAGGGCACCATCCGCACTGGGGAAGAGGGCAGAGATCAGTGCTATTATAAATAAGATACCAATGGCAGGGGGAAAGTATTGCATCACGATGGAGGGAAATACTTTATCACCGATGATATTTTTTTGATCAATTATGAGTTGATGTACATTTTTTCCATTGACCATTACTTCGTGATAAAAGGCTCCCTTCGAAACGGCAAACAAATAAAGTAATCCGCCTAACAAGAGGAAAAGAACCAGTACGGAGACCAGCACAACCGCTAGTGATAATACGTTTTTTTGAGAGTCTGCCAGTCTTTTTACACTGATGTTTTTTTGCATCATTTCCTGGTCTAAGCCGGTCATGGCGATGGTGATGAAGGCACCGCCAATGATTTGTTTTAGAAAGAATCCTTTGCTGTTGACATCTGTATTGAATACCCTCAGGTATCCCGCATCACTCATTTGAGTCAATGCCTGGCCCAGGTTCAGGTTTAGTTGGTTCAGGATATATATCACACATACAACGAGACCCGCTATCATCAAAGACGTCTGAAGGGTATCTGTATATACGATGGTCTTAACGCCTCCTTCAAAAGTATACAACAGTATCATGAGAAGGATAATGGCAGCTGTTACTATGAAGGGAACTCCCATTTGATCGAGTATAAAGAATTGCAAAACATTAATCACCAGGTATAATCGGGCAGTGGCGCCTACTGTTCGACTGATAATAAAAAAGAGTGCGCCGGTTTTATAGGCAGTTTTGCCGAAGCGCTGCATCAGGTAGTGATAGATGGATGTTAGATTCAACCGATAATACAGCGGCAGCAGAATAAAAGCAATGACGGTATAACCCAATAAATAACCCAGAGCAACTTGAAGATATGCGAAGCCTTTAAAATTACCTCCGGCCAGGTCACCTACACCCCCGGGTACACTTACGAAGGTGACGCCGCTGAGGGATGTACCAATCATACCGAAAGCTACCAGCATCCAGTTGCTGTTTTTATTACCTATAAAAAATGATTCGTTGGTGCTGTTTCTGCCCGTATACCAGGCTACCAGGAGTAAAATCAGAAAATAGCCAATAACGAAACTGAATAATAAAATAGGCGACATAAGAGGTATTTGTGTAAAACAATAAACTATTCTGTAAAGATGTAAAAAATATTTCACCTATTTTTCCATTTTATTTGAATTGAAAATGGTAGAACGGGTAGCTGTTTTTTGTGGGTCGAAGCCGGGGCATTCCCCTTTATTTGTCAGCCACGCGCGGCAACTGGGTGCACTTCTGGCGCAGGAACATTTTACCCTGGTGTATGGAGGGGGAAGTGTTGGTATGATGGGGGCGGTGGCAGATGCCGTCATGGAGGGGGGCGGACAGGTCATTGGTGTTATAACTGACTTATTGCTGACCTGGGAACATCAACATACGGGTATCACCGATCTGCGTGTAGTACCAGATATGCATACGAGAAAAAAAATGATGTATGAGCTCAGTGATGCCGCCATTATTTTGCCGGGCGGAAATGGAACATTAGATGAGATGTATGAAATGCTTACTTGGAATACCCTTCAGATTCATGATAAAAAGATTTATCTTCTCAATTCCGGAGGATTCTATGCGCACCTGATTGCTCATATGAATCAAATGGAGCAAGAAGGATTTTTATACGAAAAATTTAGCGATAGACTTAAAATAGCCGATACGCCCCAGGAAATTATCTCCTGGCTGCTTGCAGATAAATCCCAAACCCAAATCTGATTACCGGCAGTGGGTCGTTAAATTGATCTCTGTAAGGAGAATTAGGGTTTTGTAAGACATCCATCATAAGTGTAAAATAACTATAACGGCTTCCAATCATGCGGGTGCCATAGCCTATACCTACTAAAACACTCTCTGCTGAGTAATTGTATTTGGTGACTTGCTGAGTGTTGACATTTTTCTGAGCAGAGTTGACCCAATTATATTCCGGTTGTACCTGAAGGAATATAAAATTAACCGGCCAGATACGGGCGAAAAGACCACCTCCATAATTTACATTGCGAAGACGAATGGGACTGAACTCTGACGCATTCTGATTCACATAATTAAAATTTACTGCCACTCCGGCATCAAGCCAGCGGTTGAGACTATACCCTAATTCCGGGTTAATGCCTATGTTGAAGGAACGATTGGGGAAGCCAAGGTTGAGATTGCCACCAAAAAATAGGTTTTGCTTTTTCATCCCTCTGCTGTCTTCCTCACGAGAAAGTTGTGCTGTTAGATCTAGATAACCCAGCACCAGGAATAAAAAAAGCCCTACTTTTTTCATATTATTTTTATTGATTATCAAACCTACTATTAATTCTGTTTGTCCAGGATTGTTGAATTGATAAAAAAATGTTAGGTTTTAAACGGGGCTAAATAGTTCATAAATAATTATTTTGATAATAATAATATATTATTAAAATATTAACTATCATATTAAACCATCGCATTGCCATGCCTTGATGAGATGATAGTGGTTTTGTTTAATTTTGTGATTAACTAACATTTGTAAGCATGAACTTATTGGCTGCTTGGAAGAACCAACCGGTCGGAAAATTTCCCGCTGAATTATTTCCCCCCGTACAATACCAGCAAACGAGAGATCAATTAATCGAAGCCGCCCTTAGAAGGGGTGAGGGAACTTTAAGTGATACCGGAGCGCTCTGCATCAATACAGGAAAATTTACCGGTCGGGTGCCGAAAGACAAATTCATTGTCAAAGATGCCATCACTGAAAAAAGGGTTAACTGGAATCAGTTTAACCAACCCGTTGATTCTTCCGTATTTTTTAGTCTGCGAGATAAAATGTTGCAGTATGCAGCCGCTTTGAAGGAATACTGGATCCGGGATGTGCAGGCAGGTGACCATCCTTCCTACCATTATTCAGTAAGAGTAGTTACTGAAACACCCTGGAGTAGTCTCTTTGTCTCCAATATGTTTCTGCCTCTGAATGCTGCGACCTCTGCTGGTGAACCCGATTGGCTGGTTATTCAACTTCCTTCTTTTTTAGCAGATCCTGCTACTGATGGGGTTCCTCATAGTCAATTCAGTCTGGTTTCCTTTTCCGAGCGAATGATTTTAATTGGAGGTACCGCTTATACCGGGGAAATTAAAAAGGGCATTTTTACAGTACTTAATTTCGTCTTGCCTGCCGAACACAACGTATTAAGCATGCATTGCAGTGCGAATAAAGGGGAGAAAGGTGATGTGGCGATTTTTTTCGGCCTGAGTGGCACGGGAAAAACGACTTTGAGTGCAGACCCCAATAGAGAATTGATCGGAGATGATGAGCATGGCTGGACGGAAGAGGGGGTTTTTAATTTTGAGGGCGGCTGTTATGCTAAAGTTATTCGTCTTAGCGAAAAAGATGAGCCGGCTATTTATGGTGCTATTCGGAAGGGGGCGTTATTGGAGAACATTATTTTTCATCCGGCTACCAACCGGGTAAATTATGAAGATGCCTCTATTACCGAAAACACAAGGGTTAGTTATCCGCTTTCTCATATTCCTCATGCTTGTTCTCCTGCACGTGGTGGCCATCCCTCTGTATTGTTCTTCTTAACCTGTGATGCATATGGTATTTTACCCCCTGTCAGCAGATTGACGACAGAACAGGCGATGTACCAGTTTATCAGTGGTTATACTGCAAAAGTGGCCGGAACAGAAACCGGTATCAAAGAACCGGTCTCTACTTTCAGCGCTTGTTTTGGTGCCCCTTTTTTACCTCTCCATCCGGGTGAATATGCCCAACTGCTGGGAAAGAAACTGGAACAATTTGGTGTCTCCGTATGGATGATCAACACCGGCTGGAATGGTGGCCCCTATGGAATTGGCCACCGCATGAAAATTAGTTATACCCGAGCCATGATAGCGGCTGTGATGAATGGTTCCTTACAGCAAATGCCAACGGTACAACACCCGGTTTTTGGAATGCATATTCCTACGCAATGTGCAGGAGTTCCGGATGAAGTATTGTTGCCGTGGACTACCTGGAAAAGCAGGGAGGAATACGATCAGCAGGCAGAAAAACTGGCACTGCAGTTCATCAATAACTTTGCTCAATACGCTGATGGTGTAGATGAAAAAATCAGAAATGCGGGTCCGGTGGTTATTCCACACTAAAAGAGACCAAAGAGGGTACTGTCAATTTTCCGAATAATTTCACCGAGATGTTCTTCGTTCTCTGCGAATTTGTTTTTGTCGCAGTCGATGACCAAGAGAGGACCTTCTCGATAGGTATCAATCCACTTATTATAAAACTCATTGAGTTTTTTAAGGTAATCCAGCCGGATATTTTCTTCATATTCCCGACCCCTCTTTTGAATCTGAGTTACCAGTGTGGGCACGGATGCTTTCAGGTAGATGAGTAAGTCGGGCGGTTGCACCATGCTTTTCAAGGTCTGGAAAAACTGATAGTAGTTGTCAAAATCCCGCTTGCTCATGAGTCCCATCTCATGTAGGTTGGGCGCAAATATGTTGGCATCTTCAAAAATTGTTCTGTCTTGTATGATGGTCTCAGTACCATGCTGAATTTCGAGCAATTGATTGAGCCGGCTATTGAGAAAATAAATTTGCAAATTGAAACTCCAACGGGGCATGTCATCATAGAAATCCATCAGGTAAGGATTCTGATCAACATCCTCAAATTGTGGTATCCAGCGATAATGCTTACTCAGCAATTCAGTGAGGGTTGTCTTTCCCGCTCCGATATTGCCGGCCACCGCTACATGTTTGATTTTTTTTGCCTTTGCCATAGTTACAAGGTACAATTATTTTCAAAATCATACGGGAAGCTTTCCAAGTCCTTCCCGATTGCTATCCCTTCTTAATTTCCTGTGCCAATTGCTTTCCTTACCAGGGATAGCGTCTGAGCAGCACTGGCTCTCGCTTTTTCAGCTCCCTTCCGGATAATTGAATTCAATAAATCCGGATTGGATTGTAAATCAGTAGCTTTTTCGCGGATCGGACCAATAAAACGGATCATATCTTCCGCTAATTGCTTCTTCATATCTCCGTAACGAATGATGCAGTCGCCTTCCTTGCTCCTGTTATAATCTGCTTCAAATTTGGCAACCGTATCCGGTGTGCTGACCAGTTTCATCA
>JBIIRN010000139.1:0-5457 GCA_044341525.1 Sediminibacterium sp.
CAAAATTAGTATTGCAGCTAAGGGTATGCAAGAGGGGAATGCCCCATTCTTAGCTAGGAATTTCCCTGTTTTACTGGTATTTCTATTAATTCAATGTTGGCGGAGGAACCATTCTTTTGCCAAGTAGGATATTGTTGGAATATCCCCATTTTTTCATTTTTCTGATTTCCAGTCCTTTTTGTTCAAAATAATAAATCAGTAAATCCAGTTCTTCTGGAGAGAGCGTTTCAGGAATTGTATTGAATATTATTTGTCCCCCAACACTTAGTGAGTCTGCTAGTTTTTCTGCAAATTCTTTTTGGGTGGCGGCTTCCGGTAAAGTATCAATGATAAAAAGATCAATGATGATCAGGTCATATTTGTTCTCTTGAAGACTTATCCATTTTGTAGCATCCGCAGTAATAAATTGGGTATCTGCCTGCTCCTGAATTCCAAATTCATCTCTGGCAATGGTAAACATTACTTCGTCGATGTCAACTCCTGTAATGTGTGCCTTACTTTGATGTTGATTCCTTAGTGTTTCTAACACAGACCCTCCGCCAAAACCCAGAATCAGAATTTTCTGAGCATCCCTATCATAGGGAAGTAGTTCCAGCGCCCGTTTGAGAACCTTTTGTAATCCTCCAAAAGAATAGTTGGTCGTTTGGGTATCTAATATTTTTCTTCCCATGAAATATCGGATGAACAGATTACCACTGTGAACCGACTTATAGTGTCGTATGGTGACCGGCCAGATAAAACTGATGGCTTGAATGAACCCAATCGGCATACCTGTCAATTTTTTAAATAAAATAAATCGATGGGTAGGGAGGAAAGGAATTGAAATCTCATGCAATTTGGTTTCTCTGGATGCAGAAAAAATTTTTATATCAGACATGAAAAGCTAATATCATCCGGGCATTAAATTAACGAATTTTTTTCTCTCAATGCAAGGGCCTATGAATTGAAATTAGTCACACCAATGTGCGGTCAATTCTTCCAGGGCGGTTTCTGCTTGAAAAAAACCTGCCAGGCGATGAATGACAGCATCAACAACGGCATCGGGACAACTGGCACCACTGGTCATTAGTAGAGTTACAGGCCTGCTTTCCGGGAGATAGTTGTTATGAAACTGAAGTTCCTTGGTATCCCAGCGGCGATGTTCAATTTGATTTACAGAAATCAATCTCTCGGGGGAATCGATGAACCAGGTGGGCAAATGCTTTTCACACAACTCTACCAGATGAGAAGTATTGCTACTATTATAACCCCCAATAACAATGGCCAGATCAGCATTGGTAGAAAGCATCTCTCTGACAGCTGTCTGATTGTCATTGGTGGCATAGCATAAGGTATCACGGGTATCTGCAAAATGATGGGAGATCATGTCAGGAGTAAGTTGATAATGCTGAATCATCAGTTGCTTCAAGTATTCTGCGATAGCCTGAGTATCACTGGATAGCTGCGTAGTCTGATTAATAACTCCTATTTTTCGCAAATGCAATATTGGGTCAAATCCGTTTGAAAATTGTCCTTCGAAAATTGATGCAAAACTGACAGGATCCCTTCGACCCGTGATGAATTCCCCTAAAATTTCAGCTTCACTTAAATCATTCACAATAATGGTAGGTGCATGAACGGCTGCCCGGGAAAAAGTGGCCCTGGTTTCTTCATGGCCGGGCTTACCATGTATAACAATGGTATATCCTTTTGCAGCTATTTGATCTCCCCTATTCCATACTTTTTCTACGAAGGGACAGGTAGTATTGTAAGCTGCTGTCTCAATTCCTTTTTCATGAAGTTTCTTTTCTATGGCAAGTGTTGTGCCAAATGCGGGAATTATAACGATATCCTCGGTACTAAGATCCTCAAAGGGAATTAATTGATTGCCCTTGGTGTCTTGCAGAAAACGAACTCCGAGTGCCGTTAGATCGGCATTTACCTGGGGGTTATGAATCATTTCACTCAGCAAAAAAATCCGTTTTCCGGGATGGCGGTTGATGGTCTCAAAGGCGATTTCAATGGCATTTTCCACCCCATAGCAAAAGCCAAAATGACGGGCTAGCCAAATCCGAAGAGGGCCCAGATCCAGCAGGGTTGGGGTAAAGTCCTTTTTTAGCTTATCGGCTTCCTTTCTGCGCTGTTTAATGGCGGAGATTAAGGGACTTCTGTAGGTGGTGGGTACGTTGAACTTTTTCATTGGAATTCGGCACAAAGTTACGAAAGCAGGGATAATGACAGATGAGATAAGATAAGCCGCTTGAAAACAGGCGCTTATCTTAAAAAAATTGTACTTTCATCTTTAGAATAACTCTACCCCATGCGATTTGTTTATTTCATTATTTCATTGACGTTTACCATAGTCCTGATATGGGCACTTAACAGACAATGGTCGATGGGAAATACGAAATCTCCCCGATTAGGATATTTTTTGTCCCCTCAACAAGGATTTTGGCAAAATGCTGAATCAACTTCGGCTGACTTTAATCTGACAGTGAAGTCCCCCGAATTGAAGGGGAAAGTAGATGTTTATATTGATCAAAAGCTGATTCCCCATGTGTACGCTGAGAATGATTTCGATGCCTACTTTGTGCAGGGATTTATTCATGCCAGATTCCGCTTGTGGCAAATGGAATTTCAAACCCATGTGGCTGCAGGTCGCTTGAGTGAGATCATCGGAAAAGAAGGGTTGAATACCGATCGTTTCTTCCGTCGGCTAGGGATGGTTTATGGGGCCGAACAGGCCATGGCCGCTACTGACCAGGATTCAACTTCTAAACAGGCAGTGGATGCGTATGCAGCAGGGGTGAATGCTTATATCAATAGTCTCCGGCCTGAAGATATCCCCTTTGAATATAAACTGCTGGATTATGAACCTGAAAAATGGACTTCCCTCAAGACGTATTTGTTCATGATGTTTATGTCATTTGACCTTAGTGGAAGGGATGTAGGTACGGATTTGCAGATGACTAATGCCAAGAATTATTTTGGTTGGGATAATTTCAAGCAATTGTATCCCTTGGTGCAGGATTCTTTAGATCCTATTATTCCAAAAAGCACGGCTTTTGCTAAGCCGCTTAAGAAACCTCAGGCCCCAGCAGATGCCTCTATCCGATATTTTTCATCCAACGATTCCAATATTACAGCAGCCACATCCAAATCTACCTTTTCTCCCCGATTACCGGATGCCGATAATGGAAGTAACAATTGGGCCGTTAGTGGTAGTAAGACCAAGAGCAAAGCACCGATATTATGTAATGATCCACATTTGGGACTGAACTTGCCGAGTCTTTGGTTCGAGATGCAGTTATCTACTCCCCGCCAAAATGTTTATGGGGCCAGTTTTCCGGGCTCTCCCGCCATTGTTATTGGCTTTAATGATAGTATTGCCTGGGGGGTAACCAATGCCGGACGTGATGTGATGGACCTCTACACAGTTCGGTTCAAAGATGAATTAAAGAAAGAATACCTCATGAATGGAAACTGGATCATGTCTGACCAGCGACAGGAAGTGATTCAGGTAAAAGACGGCGCCAACCTGAGTGAATTAATTCCCATCACCAAGTTCGGATCGGTTTTATATGACAAGGATTTCAATACCCCGGATACCCGCGGACTGACTATTACTGTTAAGTGGACGGCTACTACGGGTAATGCAGGAATCAAGGCCTTTTTATTACTCAACAAGGCCAGTAACTATAATGATTATGCTGCGGCAATCAGCAACTGGACTTGTCCCGGTCAAAACTTTGTTTTTGCAGCCAAGAGTGGAGATGTAGCTATTCGACAGCAGGGTAATTTCATTGCAAAATGGAAGTACCAGGGGGATTTCATCATGCCTGGTACAGATTCATTTTACCAATGGCAGGGTTATATTCCGATTCAGGAGAATCCTTCCGTCAAAAATCCGGTCAGGGGATTTGTCAGCAGCGCCAACCAAAAACCGGTAGATTCCACCTATCCATATTATTTAGGTTCTGCCAATCATTTCCCACTTTACCGAGGCATCATCATCAATAGACGGCTGACGGAAATGAATAATATCACTCCCGAGGATATGATGAAACTGCAAACCAATAACTACAATGTATTTGCAGAAATGGCTCGTCCTGCCCTGCTTAAGCTTCTCGATAAAACATCATTGACCCCCGCAGAGAAAAAATGGATAGGAGAGATGGAAGCCTGGAACCTTCGGAATGATCCTAAGGAAAGAGGGGCTACTATATTCCAATGCGTTTGGGATAGCCTGGAATCTGCTATATGGGGGGATGAAATTGCTGCCTCTAAACTTACCCTTCCTTGGCCTGATTCCTATTCGCTACTCGAAAAAATGCTGAGGGGAAAGGCAGACTTTATGGCAGATGATATCAATACTAAGAGCAAGACTGAGACCATACAGGAAGCAATCATTACTGCAGTTCGAAAAGCCGGGAAGCAAATTGAAAAATTAGAAACTGAGAACAAGTTAAATTGGTCTGATTTTAAAGATACTTACATACAACACCTGATCAAATTACCTTCTTTTAGCAGGCTGCACTTACCAATCGGTGGCGGTGAAAATATTATTAATGCAACCAAGACCAATCATGGTCCCGGCTGGCGAATGGTAGTACATCTGACTCAGGAGACGGAAGCTTATTGTGTATATGCTGGTGGTCAAAGCGGTAATCCTGGAAGCATATATTACGACACTTTTGTCAATAACTGGGTAGAGGGCACTTATAATAAAGCTCTTTTTCTGAAGCGGGAGGCAGCAGCTTCCAATGATCAGATGAAATGGCACATGACATTTTCCAATTAATTCCATTTTAAAAATGAAATTACTTACTTCAATTGTTTTAACTGCTTACCTGGGTTATGTAGTGGGCGTATATACAAATTTCCCCTGGTGGTTTTTTGTATTCTCATCAGCTGTTATTGCCCTCGCTATTCGTCAAAGTGCCTTCACTAGCTTCTTTTCCGGATTTGCCGGTATGTTTATACTTTGGTTTGTTCTAGCTTTTATGAAAGATACTGCCAACCAGCATATTCTGTCTCAAAAAGTAGCACCCATGCTTAAATTGGGTAGCTCATCGTTCTTGCTTGTCCTTCTCACAGGTGTAGTGGGCGGATTGGTAAGTGGCATGGGCGCATTGACCGGTTATCACTTGAGGAGAATTGCCCGTGCCATTATCAGTATTAATCTGGAGTAACATTTTGCCTGGCATTATTTTTGTAATCTATCTGTAACTTTTGCTACATCAATACGTTGTTGTGATATGCTCCGTTTTTTTCTTGCCTGTTTCATAGTGTTTGTTCTTTCTGCCTCAGCAAATGCTGCTGAGGTCAAGGGATATGTTCGGGATTCCACCGGCCAACCACTCGCATTTTCTTCCCTACTCGTTAAAGGAACCACCCGGGGTGTCTCTGCCAATGGGAAAGGGTTTTATTCACTCCAACTCAACCCCGGTGAATATACCCTGGTATGTCAATTCATAG
>JBIIRN010000140.1:0-5453 GCA_044341525.1 Sediminibacterium sp.
AATCACCGGTGGAAGTAGACATCTATCCCTGGATATGGCATGAGGTAATAGCAGAAACAGATTTTGTGATGCTGGAAATGAATGCAACTCAGGATGGGCCCGCTGACACTTTTTATTTAGAAACAAGTAAGTAGTAGAATTTATTATGGCAAAGGGTAAAAGTGATATACAGGTTTTTGATATTGAATCAGGCGTTCAGGGACAATATAAAAACTGGTTCCTTGATTATGCTTCCTATGTAATACTGGAAAGAGCAGTTCCGGCGATTGAAGATGGTCTCAAACCGGTGCAGAGAAGAATTCTGCATGCCATGAAAGAAATGGATGATGGAAGATTTAACAAGGTCGCCAATATTATCGGACAAAGCATGCAATACCATCCACATGGAGATGCAAGTATCGGTGACGCGCTGGTAAATCTCGGACAAAAAGATCTCTTAATAGAAACCCAGGGTAACTGGGGCGATGTGCGGACAGGAGACCAGGCGGCAGCACCCAGGTACATTGAAGCCCGACTATCTAAGTTTGCACTGGAAGTTGCTTTTAATCCGGCTACAACCCGCTGGCAACTTAGTTATGACGGAAGAAAGCAGGAACCCATTACGCTGCCAATGAAGTTCCCTCTTTTACTGGCTCAAGGAGCTGATGGTATTGCGGTGGGACTATCGACCAAAATTCTTCCCCACAATTTTTGTGAATTAATTGAGGCATCCATCAAATGCTTGCGAGGTAGAAAATTTGAACTATATCCTGATTTTCAAACGGCCGGAATGGTAGATGTTACCGGATATCAGGATGGGAAAAGAGGGGGCAAAGTCAGGGTAAGAGCCAGAATTGAAGAACTGGATAAAAAGACACTGGTCATCAGAGATGTGCCCTATGGCGTAACTACCCACCAATTGATGGAGAGCATCACGAAGGCCAATGACCAGGGAAAGATCAAAATAAAAAAAGTAACCGATCTGAATGCTGCAGATATCGAAATACAAATTGAACTGGCACCCGGCATTTCCACAGATATCACCATTGATGCCCTTTATGCATTCACCGATTGTGAAGTCAGTATTTCTCCGAATGCCTGTGTCATAGCTAATAATAAACCTTGTTTTGTAACTGTATCAGATCTATTGCGGTCTACTGTTAATGAGACCAGAGAATTATTAAAACAGGAATTGGAAATCAAACTCGGCGATCTGCAGGATAAATGGCATTTTACTTCCCTTGAAAAAATATTCTTTGAAGAGAAAATCTACAAGGAACTGGAGGAAAAACATAACACTTGGGAAACCGTGCTGGAGGCCATTGAAAAAGCGTTTAGTCCATATAAAAAGAAATTAAAGAGACCCATCGAGCGGGCAGATATTCTGAAGCTCACCGAAAAACCGGTAAGACGTATCTATCGGTTAGACATCAAGGAACTCAATGATCAGATTCTTCAGATAGAAGAGAATATTCGTGAGGTAGAGCACCACCTCGACAACCTAACCGATTATGCAGTTGCCTACTTTGAAAACCTGCTAAAGAAATATGGCAAGGAAAGAACCCGAAAAACAATTATTAAAGAGTTTGATACCATTCAGGTAAAACAAGTTGCTATTGCCAATACCAAGTTGTACATCAACCGCGCAGAAGGATTCATTGGTACCGGACTCAAAAAAGATGAATTACTATGTGAATGTTCTGACTATGATGATATTATCGCTTTTACCAAAGCCGGTTCAATGAAAGTGGTAAAAGTCGCCGACAAGGTTTTCATTGGAAAGGATATCATACATGCAGCAGTATTCCGTAAAAATGATGAGCGGACCACATACAACATGATTTATGTGGACGGAAAAACCGGGATCAGTTTTGCCAAACGCTTCAACGTAACGGGGGTAACCCGCGATAAAGAATATGATCTGACCAAAGGGGAAGAACGTTCCAAAGTGCATTATTTTTCTGCGAATGCCAACGGGGAAGCAGAATCTGTTCGAGTAGTGCTGAGTCCGGCCTCTACAGCCAGAATCAAAGAATTTGATTTTTTCTTTGAAGAATTGGAAATAAAGGGACGGTCGAGCATTGGTAACCAGGTTACCAAATACAGTGTCAAATCCATTCGGATGAAAGAAGCCGGAAGAAGTACTTTGGCGGGTATTAAACTCTGGTTCGATGACAAATTTGGTCGCCTGAATACAGAAGGCAAGGGTAAATTTTTAGGAACCTTTGAGGATGAAAAGATTATTGTTTTCAACCGTAACGGAACCTATGAAATCACTGATACAGAACAAAACCAGCGTTTTGAACCCGAACAAATTCTGTTGATTGAAAAATACCAGCCTGACCATGTAATTTCCGCCGTCTACCTTGACCAGGAGAAGAAACAGTTCAATGTAAAGAGGTTTGTGATTGAAACCACCACACTAAAAACTCCTTTCTCCTTCATCAAAGAGGGTGCTGGTAACTATTTGATGGCCGTCTCTACCCAACCGGAACCTTTGTTAATAGTGACTACGGGTAAAGGACAACAAGTTCGAAAAGCTACCTTCAAAATAGCCAAAATGGTAGAAGTAACCGGATGGAAAACAGTGGGAACCAAATTGACAGAATTCCACAAAAGCATTGAAATGTCTTGGCAGGAGACGAGTAAAGAGAACAATGCCCAACCTGAGTTATTTGAATAAAAGCTACTTCTTTCCTGCTGACCGTTTCCTGATTCGGATGGTAGCAGTTGAGTTTAATGTGCTGTTTAAAAATATTTCATAACGTTTCTTACCGTCATATATCACCAACAGGGCTGAATTGGGGGGGAAGTTACCCAGGTTATGCGCAAACATGGCCAATTCATCATATGGATGTGTAGTGTCAATTCGAATATTCACTCGTAGTCCGGTAATATCCAGCATACTCTTTTCTAAAATCAATCGATTATTCAGGAAGAGGGATACTGAATCTCCATCAATCTGACCGTTGTCGAACATTTCCAGCCGCAAGGTATCATTATCAACATCCAGGTATCGGGTGAGGTCTTTTTCCCTTTCACGGAAGGCATTCGAAATAGTATTTCGCTCAGGAGTTGCTGCCGGAAATTCTGTTAAAGAAAGTGGGGCATTTTTTGCAATGGCAATAGGAACCACAGGAGTCGGGGCCAATGGTTTCACTGCGGGTGACTTGGGAGGTGTCACATTTTTATAAACAGTTACTTTCTTCACCGGCTGTTCCACAGGGTCGGGTTCTTTTACCAATGGTAAGGTATCATTGGACTTCACCAGTTTAAAATTGATATCTGGAACCATGTAACGATAGGCTGGAACACTGAATAACATTCCCTGAAGGGATGATTCAGTTTTGGAAGCTACCAATTTAAAGTAACCCTCCATTCGAATAAAAAAACCCCTGGAAGCACTCATGGATTGAAAGTATACCAAGGGAAAAGCTTGTAATTGAACACTGCGTATCTGTGGGTTATACCTGCCCCGAACGGGAACTTGGAGTATACTATCCTTAAAATAATAGATAAAATCACCCCAGACACGTGTGCCTTGCTGACGAAGAACCAACTCTGACATATAGCTGTTGGTCTGACGGGGGTATTGTACGATACCCACCCCATACCAGTGACCATTCACCTGCTGAGCCGTAACAGAGGAAGCCAAAAAAAGTAATAAACAAAAACATACTAAAATCCGCATCTTCTCCTCATTTTTAACTACCAGACTCCTGATGTAAATTCAACTTTAACAAGTGAATACAAATTAATTCAAAATCAACCATTCCCCCATATGGCAACCGTTAATATTAGCCGTTGTGAACAAATTCAATCTTCATAAAAAGATAGTAACATTCCCGGTTCAATTTTACGCAAGACCCGCAGGAACTATCGTACCTTTGTAATTCAAATGAAACAGGAAGGAAAAATTACGGCCGGACAATACCATGTTTTACAGGTAAAACGTAAAACCGATTTTGGATTTTACTTAGATGACGGGGGAGAGGGTATATTATTACCTACCCGGCTTGCTCCCCGACAAGTAAAGATTGGCGATGAACTGAAGGTATTCGTCTACCATGACTCTGATAACCGACTGATTGCAACCACCCAACAGCCAAAAGCTATCGTGGGTGATATCGCCTTAATGCAAGTAGTGTCAGTGACCGGTCAGGGAGCATTTTTAGATTGGGGTCTGATGAAAGACTTATTTGTGCCTGTTTCGCAACAATTAGGCTCCATGAGAAAAGGGGGGGAGTACCTGGTTAAATTATACCTCGATGAAATGACCGGGCGGGTAGCTGCGACAGAAAAGATAGAGCCCCAACTCAACAGAGAACCTTTGACGCTGAAAGAAATGGATTCGGTGGATCTCGTTGCCTATCGTACCTCCGAACTGGGTTGGGTCATGATCATCAATAACAAATTCACAGGTATACTGCACAGCAGTGATATTTTTACTCCGATAGAAAAAGGCAATCACTATACCGGGTATATCAAAAAAATCAGACCCGATAGTAAAATAGACCTGGCCTTGGGAAAACCCGGATATGCCAAAGTCGAAGGAGAATCAGAAAAAATTCTGCGGTTACTGGAGGAAAATAAGGGCTTTCTGCCTTTCAACGATAAATCTGCTCCGGATGAGATTTATGAATTTTTCGGAATGAGTAAAAAGACTTTTAAAATGACCACCGGTCTTTTGTATAAGCAGAAAAAAATTCAGTTTACCCAAACAGGTATCCAATTATTAGATACCCTGGAATAAATCAAATAAAAATTTATTTTACATGAGTCAGTCCTCTGTATGTATTGTTTCAGCAGTCCGAACACCCATGGGAAGTTTCGGCGGTCAGCTTCGCAACATTTCTGCTACCCGTTTAGGAGCCCATGTAGTCAGGGCAGCTTGTGAACGAGCCGGTATTCAGCCAGAGCAAGTTGATGAAGTGATTATGGGCTGTGTGCTGCAAGCAGGTCTAGGTCAGGCACCAGCGCGTCAAACATCTCGTTTTGCCGGATTACCCGATCAGGTTCGTGCAACAACAGTGAATAAAGTTTGTGCCAGCGGCATGAAAGCAGTTTCCATGGCTGTTCAAAGTATTTTACTGGGAGACGCTGAAATTGTAGTTGCGGGCGGTATGGAAAGCATGAGCAATGTACCCTTCTACCATACCCAAACCCGTTGGGGAAATAAATACGGAGCTACGACATTGTTGGATGGACTGCAATTTGACGGACTTACGGATGTTTATCATCAATATCCTATGGGCAATGCAGCAGAACTTTGCGCTGCTAAATATGGTATAGACAGAGCCGCACAAGACGCCTATGCCATCGAGAGTTATCGAAGAAGCCAATATGCTACGCAGGAAGGTATGTTCAAGGCGGAAATTGTGCCGGTTGAACTGCCATCCAAAAAAGGTGATCCTGTGTTCATGGATAAAGATGAAGAACCTTTTCAGGTTGATTTCAATAAAATTCCTCAATTG
>JBIIRN010000012.1:0-18121 GCA_044341525.1 Sediminibacterium sp.
CTTTCTTTTTGGGTGCTACTTTTTTTGCAGCAGATTTCTTTTTCGATGCTTTTGCCATGGTGATGTTAGTTTAGTTGATTTTATAACTGATGAAAGTTAGATAAAAAAGTTTTACTTGTCATCAAAGAGTGCAGGTAAATTTTTTACCTCTTTGGGATTATGTTGCTTCGGCACACACTTTTACGATTCAGTTTCGCCGGAATAGGCGAGTGCCTTATTTACCGGGTGAGAAGGATTCGAATCTTTTTAAATGAAGTACTTTTGGGTCATGAAAAAGACATTGGTTTTAGGAGCATCGGATAATCCTTCCCGCTATAGTTACCTGGCAGTAGAAAGGCTAAGGGACAAAGGTCATCCTGTAGTAGCGGTGGGAAAAAAGGAAGGAAAGATTGGAGACATTTCCATTCTAACGGGTCAACCCATTGAGAATGATATAGATACGGTTACCCTCTACCTGAATCCTTCTTTGCAAGTTGCTTCTTATGATTATATACTCCGCTTGAATCCACGTCGGGTGATATTTAATCCCGGCACTGAGAATCCCGAATTCGAGGAAATTTTAGCATCCAGGGGTATCGAGCCGATAGAAGCCTGCACATTGGTGATGTTGGCTGCGGGCAATTATTAAATTTCCTTTTCTGTCAACTGCCCGCCCTGGTTGGTCGCCTGACCAACAAGTATTTCCTCACCCTCGATAATTTCCTCCTCGCCCTTGTTGGTCGCCTGACCAACAAGTATTTCCTCACCCATGATGATTGCCTCCCCGCCCTTGTTGGTCGCCTGACCAACAAGTATTTCCTCACCCATGATGATTGCTTCCCCGCCCTTGTTGGTCGCCTGACCAACAAGGATTTTCTCACTCTCAATTGCCTGACCAGCAACTACCCCTTAAAATGTGTCATAATACCAAATGAATCCTCTCCTGTTTCATAAAATCCGGCACTACTATACTTATAATCTTCTGGATACACAGCCAACTTCCATTTTTCTTTAATCGGATTTTGATGAATATAATAAAGCTTTTGTACAAGTACTTTTTCAGAGTATAAATCAATACTTAAACTATTTCTTTTCCAGACCTGAAATTTTCTATCGACAGCCCTTACTTCTAATTGTGGCAGTATTGAATCATTATTCATGCGCATAAAACATAATAGACTCCTTGACGTCAATTTCAGAAAATCACGTTGAAAATAGGGTTTATTTATTCCATCATGTAATTGCCAAATGAGGTGCATGTGATTGGGCATAATGACAAAGGCATAAATAGACACTTCATTGCTATCAACCCTCTTCTTGAGTGCTTCAATGATGATATCTTTATGATAATCATTCTTTAAGACTGATACCCAGTTGTAATTGGTAATTGTAATGAATTGAGGGTTGTGATCAAAACGAATCATAATGTGTGAGTTTTATGTGGTTGTTGGTCAGGCGACCAACAACGGCAGCGAGGTGATTGTATATATTTTGGGGGATCAAGACAGTTGCTTATCTGTAATCTAACTATTTGGAGTAGTATTTTTATATAACAATACTTTTCAATATCCTGCCTTAACTCATTGAACTGCATTATCTTTACCCTTTAGTAGCCAAAACTTTTTTGTATTCATGGTATTACCCTCCATTGATATTTATTTTTCATTTGTGTTTCTGGTTGCTATTATTGGTTTACTAGTGGCTGCCATCTTGTATTTTTTAAATAGGGAAAGATCTTTTTCGGCTCGCTTATTAGCTGGCTATTTGTTGAGTATTTCAGTGATTTCCTTATTTTCTGCCCTGTATCATACCAATTTCTTTTTGTTTTTCCCCCATGTGCCCCGAACGATGGTTTTCTTGTCGTTAAGTGCCTCTCCCTTTGCCTATTTATACGTGCGCAGTGTATTACAACAAGAGTATACCTGGCGGAAATGGGATTTTGTATTCTTTATACCGGCGGTATTGTACACCTTAAACATGGTTCCCTTTTATTGTATGCCGCGGGAAGCAAAACTGGACATTATCCGCCAGCAGCTGAGTAACAATTCCATTATTGCACTCGAACCCGAAGGATGGTTGCCACAAGGATGGGGTATTATTTTACGCATGATATATGGTGTGATACTCGCATCTTTTCAGGTAAAAATGTTGGTTAATTGGAGAAGTAAACATCCAGAAGAACTGATACCTCAAAATTTAGCCATGTTCAAGTGGTTAATTGCATTCACAGTATTGGTATTATCTACTTTTATTGTATTATTAATTGAGTATGCATTTCAAATTTCTTATTTCTTTGATTTTTATAGGTTGATTACTTTAACCATGACCTTGTCTATCTGTATTGCTTGTATTTTTTTGTTTTTACAGCCCAATCTATTGTATGGATTAACTGGATGGTTTCAGGAAGTTAATGGATCAGATGTATCAGAACCCGAGGTTGCTATTACTCAGGAACCCACACCTAGTAATACCTTTAGCAAAGAAACTGAGAGAAGTTATCGAACATTGTTAGAATCCCATCTTAGTGCCCAGCAACCCTTTTTAAAAGTGGGGTATAAAATCAGTGATTTGTCGAAGGAACTGGAAATACCTACCTATATTCTCTCTGCCTTTATCAATCAGGCATTTGGGAAAAATTTTAACGAGTGGGTAAACGAATACAGGGTACATTACCTGGAGGGATTACTCTTGCAAAATCCTGATTACCGTAAATATACATTGGAGGCCTTGGGTAAATTAGCCGGGTTTAATTCTCGTACCACATTTATCGCCGCCGTAAAGAAAACTACCCGGCGAACCCCTTCCGAGTTTTTTGAGCAATTTATTGGCGAATAAATACCCGAATTTGTTTGATTTTTCCCGATTTCAGAAATACTGAACTTTCAGCAACTACTCTTGCGCGCGAAATGTCTTTTTTTTACTAGTCAATTTAATCAGAAATACATGATTATAATTTATCATGTTTAAAATCAACTAATATGAAAAGAGTATTTGTAATCCTATCAATCGGTTTTTTCGCGGCATGTGCGCCAACCGGAGAAAAAAATGAAGCTGTCGGAAATGCAGGCAGTGATAAACTTTCTACCCGAATCGGAGAAATTACACTAGAAAGTGGCTACCCCTCCCTGAAGTCTGTAGATGAACTGTATGATGAAAGGGATTTTCAACGGGCATGCATTATCCATAACTGGGGTTTACCGATGGTAGGCTTTCATGCCCTGCACCTAGCACAAAGAGATCAGATTGGGGTAAAAGACGGAGAGGTATCGGTATTCAGGGATTTAAACGATAAAAAAGGGATGTTAACCCCTAATATAACCACCGTGTATGCTTTTTGCTTCTGGAACCTGGCCGAAAAAGGGGCCTTGGTAGTAGATGCGCCGGCAGGTTTAATTGCCGGTGGGGTATTGGACTTATGGCAGCAACCTATAACGGATATTGGTCAAACCGGACCCGATAAAGGCACCGGCGGAAAGTACCTGATTTTACCTCCCGGATCGCAGCCTATTTCGGCTCCGGGCTATCGGGTTTTTGTTTCTCCAACCGTGCAAATTTGGTTTGGAACCCGAGGACTAGATCCAGACCCCGTAAAGGCAGAAGCTACGGTTCGCCAGCATAAATTTTATGCCTGGGCCGATCGTGCAAAACCTGCTCCCACAAATTATATCCCGGTTGCTGGCAAGCCTTGGAATTCGGAACATCCTTCCGACAACCGATATTTTAAACTGGTAGCCGAAGCGTTGATGAATGAACCGGTTCAAACCCGCGATCGGGTGATTGCCGCTATGTTGATTTCATTGGGTATAGAAAAAGGAAAACCCTTCCAACCCAATGAAAGACTTACAAAAATATTAGATCAGGCAGCAATGCTAGGGGAACTAACTGCCCGTGCCAATGCATATGAAAAAAGATTTACCGGTGCAAAAGTGTGGGAGGGTAAAAAATGGGAATATGCTAATATGGTTGAGCTGAATCAGGAGGATACCAATTATACTCAAATCGATCAACGTGCTTCCTGGTTTTATGAAGCGATTGGTAATAGCACCGGAATGCAGGGAAGAGTATTGGGTTTTGGACAAGCTTATTTAGAAACATCCAAAGACAAAGCAGGTAATTGGTTGCTCGGTGCCAAAAACTATCGGATACATATTCCGGCAAATGTACCTGCCAAACAATTCTGGTCGATTACTTTATACGATAATGTATTGCGCAATCCGGTAATCACCGACCAGGGCTCTGCGGATATCTCTTCTCGGAAAGATATTGCAGTGAATGCAGATGGTTCAGTAGATGTATATTTCGGACCTTCCAAGCCCGCTTCAGCCAATAAAAATTACATTAAAACGATTGCAGGTAAAGGCTGGTTTCCTTATTTCCGGTTTTATGGACCAAGTGAAGCCTACTTTGATAAAACCTGGCAGTTAGAAGATATCGAAGAAATTAAATAGTATTTCTACCAATTAATCGATAGATAAAAAGAGCAATCAAACTTTGATTGCTTATGTGGTTGTTGGTCAGGCGACCAACAACGGCAGCGCCGGTAGAAGCCTGCACATTGGTGATGTTGGCTGCGGGCAATTATTAAATTTCCTTTTCTGTCAACTGCCCCATCCTTCCCTGTCCAGACTTCGGTAATGGATGGCTTCTGCCAGGTGATGGGTTTCAATGTGTGATTGTTGTTCCAGATCAGCAATGGTTCTGCTCACTTTCAGGATGCGGTCATAAGCCCTGGCGCTAAGATTCAGTTTTTCCATGGCATTTTTTAATAGCAATTCTCCTGCTTCCTGGATTCCACAAAAAGATCGCAACAACCGGCTGTTCATTTGAGCGTTGGCATAGATACCGGGGTATTTCCTGTAGCGCTCAGTCTGAATTTTTCTGGCTTCCATTACTCTTTGTAAGATGCTGGCAGAACTTTCAGCCGGTTGCTGCTGACTGATTTCTGTATAAGAAACAGGAGTCACTTCTACGTGAAGATCAATTCTGTCCAACAAGGGTCCTGAAACCTTGTTCAGGTATTTCTGAACGGAGCCCGGGGGACAGGTACAATCTTTTTCCGGATGGTTGAAATAACCACAGGCACAGGGATTCATGGAAGCAATCAGCACAAAGTTTGCCGGAAAGTCGAGCGCCATTTTGGCCCGCGAAATAGTAACCTTCCTCTCTTCCATCGGTTGTCGCATAACTTCAAGCACGGTTCTTTTGAATTCAGGGAGCTCGTCTAAGAACAAAACGCCATTATGAGCCAGAGAGATTTCTCCGGGTTGGGGAGTTCCCCCTCCCCCTACGAGTGCTACATCTGAAATGGTATGATGCGGAGCACGAAAGGGTCTTTTGCTGATGAGGGCGCAATTTTCCGGCAGTCTGCCAGCCACACTATGAATCTTGGTAGTTTCTAAAGCTTCCTGCATACTGAGAGGGGGTAGAATGGTGGTTAGTCTTCTGGCCAGCATGGTCTTTCCGGCCCCCGGAGGTCCAATCAATAGTACATTGTGACCACCCGCTGCGGCAATTTCCATGGCTCGCTTGATGTTTTCCTGTCCCTTGACTTCGCTGAAATCAAAGTCATTTTCCGTTGCCCGTTGGGAGAATAATTCCCGGGTATTTACGGAAGTGGGAAGCAGGCTTTCTTTTTCCCGAATGAATTCTACTACATCTTTCAGGTGCGCAACGCCATATACCCGCAGGTCTTCCACCATCGCTGCTTCTCTGGCATTCCCTGCCGGAACAATCAATCCGGCAAAACCCTCTTTCTTTGCCTGGAGTGCCATGGGCAAGGCACCCTTAATGGGTTGAACCGATCCATCCAATCCCAACTCACCCATTATAACATAATCACCCAGCCGCTCCGAGTTTTCCAGTTGTTCACTGGCAGCTAATACGGCCAATGTAATCGGCAGGTCAAAAGCAGATCCTGTTTTTCGAATATCTGCAGGCGCCAGGTTAACGATGATTTTGGTTCGGGGCATGTGGTAATCATTTGTTTTGATGGCGCTTTCTGTTCTTTGCAGACTTTCTCTGACTGCATTATCCGGCAAGCCTACAATATGATACCCTTGTCCCATACTGACATTCACCTCTATGGCAATGGAAATAGCTTCCACTCCGAATACAGCACTCCCAAAAGTTTTTACCAACATGGTTCCTTTTTCTTTTATAACTATTGTTATCCAAAGGGCACAAGGTAGGGGAAGCTTAGTCGGGCTTATAGAGTGTTATTACTTAAACACTTCTCGTTAAATAACGGTGTCATTTTCGTAGGAATAACGGATAATTGTCATCGTTTAAAAACGGGGCCATTATATCGTTGTTCAGCGGGTAGAGGGTTCCGTTAGATAACGGATAAGAGGTCGGTAAATCAACGGAAGGTTTGATCCGTTGAAAAACGGAGCAAGTAGATTTTAATAAAAAAGTGCGGTAGGATTTGTTTCTCAACGCTGCCCTTGTCTTAAAGTTGATTCAGCAAGTCGAGCACGCCTTCTTTCTGCAATATGAGATACCCGAGTCGGTCGTTGCTGATGCCGGGGCGAAGCTGGTAGCTAAATTGTAACTCGCCGTCCGCTACCGATGTTTCGAAGTAACGGAACTGAATATTGGGGTATTTTTTCAGGGTGGCTCCAATCTCATACAAGTGCGTGGAAAGTATAAACAGACTGTTGCGCTTTTTGCTCAGCCCTTCCATTACCGCCGTACTGCAGCGAATGGCATCTTCCTGGTTGGTGCCTTTGAATAATTCATCTATCAGAATCAGCCACTTATTCCCCCGACTCACTGTTTCTATTGTATTTCTGATGCGTTGTACTTCATTGAAGAAATAACTTTCTCCCCGCACCAGATTATCCGTGATTTGAATATTGCTGAGGATCCCATTGAGCAGCGAGATCTTCATATATCGGGCGGGTACGCCCATGCCAATATGTGCCAGGTAGGCAGCAATTCCAACAGTTTTGATGAAAGTACTCTTGCCCGCCATGTTGGCCCCGGTAAGAAAAATAAAATTTTCGGAGGGGTGTAAAGAAAGCTCGTAAGGAACAGGAACCGGCAGGAGCAGGTGAAACAGGCCGGTTGCTTCCATAAAAGGTTCTTCCGTTTCACTTACTTCCGGAAAGGTAAGTCCCAACTCTTTCCCTGCCATCGCCAGACTTTGGTAAGCATCGAGTCGGTGATAGATATCGATTAATTCCAAGAGATCTGTTTTATACTGCTGGCGCAGGAATTTACCCAGGAAAAGAATCTCAGGTTGGGAACATTGTTTTTTATCTGTTGTCATCATCTGGCCGACCTCTTCGCGGTTCAGCAAGTGGAGGATACGATCTCGCCACGACAAGAGGAGTTGACTAGAACTATCTTCCAATAGTTCTACAATTTTTTTCATGCCTTTTACAAAATCAATGGCATGCTCGACCGTATATTTTGTGAGGGAAAAATCGGTAGCAGAAATGTATTTGTAAAGGAGACTATTCAGGTAACCGGGTCGATCGGGCAACCGGTCGATGGGCGTTTCATAAAACTTTTCCAGCACCATAATGGTGCCATTGGAAATCTGTGTGGGCCATTGCTGCAGAACATTGGACAGACTTTGAATGGTCTGCTGAGTATCTCGGATTGCCGCTGCAGACTGTAGCGGATGTGTCAATAGCTGCCGCAGGTATTCTTTTCCTTCATTGGTCTGGGCATGGTTCAGCCGGTGAAAGACGGACTGCTCCGCATCAGGATGAAAAATTGACAAGTCAATGAGGGTAGTATTATCTGCTTTCATGCAATAAGAGGAAGGTAGAACAAATCTACAAAATTGAGAACGTTAGGCACCAAGTATTAATCTTCAAAATGAAGGGAAAATACTACCATCCTTGAAAAAATACGGTCCAGTACATTCGAGTATTTGAGTGTCGGATCAGGTCGGTGCAGATTGGCTAAACCATTGCTGATTTTGATTTCAGGAGAAATTGTCACAAACGGGAGGTAAAAGTTAAAGCCCAATCCCAACTCATATCCATAATCTGTTCGGCTGAGTTTGATGAGGTCTTGGTTGCTTCTCGCGGTGGAGTTACTGGAAAGGTCAATATCGTATTTGAGTCCCGCCATCATATAAGTTCTGAAATTGCCGATTCGGTCGGAATTAAATTTCAACTGAAAGGGGAAGCTCACAATGGTCGCGGGCAGGGTTTGCAGTTGATTGGGCTGCTCACCCGGACTGGTAGTTTTCAGTGTATAGGAGAGATATTTGGCACCTCCGATAACAAGTAGTGGATTGATGCGAAACTGAAAATGATCATTGAGTCGGGCAGTAGCGAGCAGTCCCATCGTTACCCCACCGCTTCTTCCCGGTTCTGCCACGATGATGCTATCGGTTTGCAGAAAGGCGGGGGAGCGGCTGAATTGCAGATGCGTGCTGTTGTATCCCAGGGTTAGTCCGAAAAAATAAGTCAGGTCATCCCGAAAAGGACGATAGATCTCCTTCATGTATTGGGCAGGAAGGGTGCCGGTGGCAGTGAAGAATAATATGACCGGAAAGATTACTTGCTTCCGCAGTAAATGGTGCATATTCCGAAACTCAGTTTTTTCAGGTAAGTTTTGCTAAAACCTGCAGTGCGAAGTATTTGCAGGAATTGTTCTCCTTCGGGGAAAGCCTGTATGCTATTATTAAGGTATTCATAGGCCTGTTGATTTCCCGCAACCCATTTGCCGGCAACAGCGGCAGCATATTTCATGTAGAGGCTGTAAAATTGTTTTATACCCATTCCGGATGGACGGGAAAATTCCAGTACAACTAATTTGCCTCCCGGTCTCAGCACGCGGAATATTTCCTGTAAGCCTTTGGAGAGATTTTGAAAGTTACGAACGCCAAATGAAACAGTGATGGCATCAAAACTATTATCATCAAAACGCAGCTGTTCACTATCGCCATACTCAAGAGAAATGATAGAGTTAAGGTTCAGTTCTTCAATTTTTTTTCTGCCCAATGCCAACATTCCTTCAGAAATATCAATTCCGGTGATATGCCGGGGCTTCAGCAATCGGCTGGTCATGATGGCTACATCTGCTGTTCCGGTTGCTACATCCAATATTCGGGTGGGTTGAAGCGATTGTAGTTCCCGCAGGGCTTTTTTGCGCCAGGTCACATCAATACCCCCGCTTAATACCCGGTTAAGCAGATCATATCTTTTAGCGATATCATTGAACATACCGGCTACCTGGTCTCTTTTTTCCAGGATGCTTTGTTCATCCGGCACAATATTGTCGTGAGCAAACTTCTCCATACCTCGCGAAGATATTGATTTTAATGGGCTGCCTTGGTTATGACCCGTCTTTTGGCTGTTTTATAGGTTAATGTTTCGCAAATTTTATGGTGAATGCTTTGTTTAGTTTTTGAAGGCCGTATTCTGTCACCTTGTTATCTTCGTTGTAGTGAAAGCCCGTATTTATAAATCAACCGGAAGCTGGTACCTCGCCAAGGGGGAGGATGGCGCATTTTATCAGGCCCGGGCAAGGGGGGTTTTTAAAGTAGACGGGATTACCTCTACTAACCCGATTGCAGTGGGAGATGAAGTGGAAATGATGATGGAAGAGGTAGAGGAGCAATCGGCGGTGATCACTGCCATTGGCGACCGGAAGAATTATGTGGCCCGTCAATCACCTCATAATAAACACCAGCACCACATTATTGCCAGTAACCTCGATCAAAGCATGTTATTGGTGACCCTTATTTCACCCAGAACTTCTCAGGGCTTCATCGATCGTTTTCTGGTTTCTTCCGCATCCTTTCATATTCCTGCTATTCTCGTATTTAATAAGTCTGATCTCTATCGAAAAAAAGAAATGGCACTCTTTGAGCGTTATCGAGAAATTTATGAGGCCGCCGGCTATCCGGTTTATCTGATCAGTGTACAAGAAAGAACAGGACTCGAACCGGTGAGGGAATTACTCGCTCATCGAACCACTTTGTTAAGCGGGCATAGTGGTGTAGGTAAATCCTCTTTTATCAATGCCCTGTTCCCCGATTTTAATTTGCGAACTTCTGAAGTAAGTGATTGGAGCGGAAAGGGACTACACACCACTACTTTCGCGGAAATGTTTGATCTTCCGGAGGAGGGGTCTTTGATTGATACGCCGGGATTAAGGGAGTTCGGATTGGTAGATATCAGCCGCCAGGAGCTTTCTCATTATTTTCCGGAAATGTTGCGCTTGTTGCCTGATTGCCGGTACAATGATTGTATGCACATCAATGAGTCTGATTGTGCAGTCAAGTTCGGATTGATTGATGGAAAGGTTTCTGAAGAGCGATACATCAGTTACAGAACCATTCTCGATTCGATGCCTGAAAAATCTTATTGATCAGATTTTCAGCTTACTTTTTTTGGAAGTGATTTTCAGGGCTTTTTTTTCTCCGGCCAATACCCTCTCAGCTCCGACATTTCTCCCTTGCGGGCAACCGGATTTTCTTTTGCCGAGGATACCGCAACCCTGGGTAAATGCAGCAAGCAGGAAGAGAATAAAACTGAAGCGAATTATTTTCATGGTTGCAGATTTTTTGGGGAAACCTCTTCTGCCTGCTCATACCAGCCGGCATAGGTAACATAATTACGGGCAATGCGGTTAATCTCACCGCTAATCATTTCCTGAGATATTTCTTTGACTTTGCGGGCAGGAACACCGGCATAAATTGACCCCGCTTCAACGATGGTTCCCTCTAAAAGCACAGCACCGGCAGCAATGATTGAGTTGCTGTGAACCACACATTCATCCATAACGATGGCTCCCATACCAATTAGCACATCATCATGAATAGTGCATCCATGCACCAGTGCCAGGTGACCTATTGATACATTGTTGCCAATGCGGGTAGGATGTTTCTGGTAAGTGCAATGAATGACAGCTCCATCCTGAACGTTCACCCGGTTCCCCATTTGGATGAAATGAACATCTCCCCGCACGACAGCATTGAACCAGATGCTGCATTCATCGCCCATGGTGACTTCCCCAATGACAGTGGCATTCGGTGCAAGAAAACATTTCTCTCCAAACACGGGTTGTTTACCTGGAAGTGAAAGAATGGTAGCCATTGAATTATTTTCACGGTGAAGATACTTCTATTCGGTTAATTTTGCTGTTATCCCATCATTTGAAAACTTTCGCATCGGTAAAGGCATGAATCTCCGACAGCTTTTTCAGCAGCACCTGGCGCCCACTTCCCCTGCCCCCATGAACATAGAAATGGTGCGGGCAGAAGGTGTTTATTTGTGGGATGCTGCCGGAAAAAAATACATCGACCTGATTTCCGGTTTTAGTGTAAGCAATATCGGACATAGTCATCCGTCGGTGGTCAAAGCGGTGCAGGAGCAGGCAGCCCGATACATGCACCTGATGGTATACGGGGAACTGATACAATCACCGGTGGTTTCCTATGCTCGTCTGTTAACCGATCATTTGCCGGCTGAGTTGAATTGTGTTTATTTCACCAACAGCGGAGCAGAAGCGACGGAAGGAGCCATGAAGCTTGCCAAGCGGGTTACCGGCCGAACGAAAATGATTGCCTTTCAAAATGCCTATCATGGCAGTACACAGGGGGCACTCAGCCTGATAGGTGATGAATACTGGCGCAGATCTTTCAGGCCCCTTCTACCGGGGATTTATCATTTTCCTTATGGGTCAGCAGAGGTATTAGACGCGATTGATGAAATGACTGCCTGTGTGATTTTAGAAACTGTGCAGGCCGAAAGTGGCGTCACGGCCCCCGATCCCGCCTGGATCCGGCAGGTTCAAAAAAAATGTAAGGAAAAAGGTGCTTTGCTGATACTCGATGAGATACAGGCTGGTTTTGGAAGAACGGGTACACTCTGGGCTTTTGAGCAAATGGGAATAGAGCCAGATGTATTGCTACTGGGCAAGGCCCTGGGTGGCGGGATGCCCCTCGGTGCTTTCATTGCTTCGCGTGAGCGGATGCATCAACTTAGTTATGAACCGGTGTTGGGACATATCACCACATTTGGAGGACATCCCGTTTCCTGCGCAGCAGGAATGGCTGCGATGGAAGTCTTGCTGTCTTCTCAATGTATCAGTCGGGTAAAAGAGAAGGAAAAATTATTGCTGAGAGAACTGCAACATCCCGCTATTCAATCAATTCAGTCGATCGGTTGCTGGATGTCGTTGCAGTTTTCTTCTCCCGAATTAAACCAGCGCATTGTTCATCAATGTGTGAAAAACGGATTATTGACCGACTGGTTCATTTTTGCACCGGATCGCTTGCGAATTGCTCCACCGCTGACAATTGAAGAAGAGGTGTTGTTGGAGGCCTGTGGTAAAATAGTTCTCAGTATTGAGCAGGTATTAGCGCAGCCGGCTTAAATTCAGGAACATGGTTCTCCTGTTTCCAATCTGCAAAACCTGCTATATAATTTCTCGTACTGAGGAATAATCTTGCTGATATCAAATTCACAGGCCTGTTGATAGGCTTTCTCTTTCATCTCAGCCAGATATGTATTGTTGCTGAGCAGATCAATTGCATACTTGCTCATGGCATCCACATCCCCTACCGGGGTTAAAAATCCGGTGCTGCCATGAATGTTGATTTCTGCTAATCCACCTGCATCGGTACTGATTACTACAACGCGGGCAGCCATGGCTTCCAATGCCGCCAATCCAAAACTTTCATATTCCGAAGTAAGCAGAAATAAATCACTCACTGCCAGGATGTCTTCCATTTGTTCCTGCTTGCCCAAAAATCTTACCTGCGCATCTACGCCGTATTGTCTACACAATTCTTCTGCAGCATGTCTTTCCGGGCCATCTCCTACCATCAATAATTTTGCAGGCAGGGCTTTGACAACCTGGGCGAAAACCTTGATCACATCGTCTACTCTTTTTACTTTTCTGAAGTTGGAAGCATGGATCAGTATTTTTTCATGATCCGGAGCGATTACCTGCCGGAATGCCTCCAATGGTTTTTTATCGAAACGATGTACATCTACAAAATTGTAGATTACTTCTATGTCTTTTTTAATATCGAAATAGCGGTAGGTTTCTTCTTTCAGGTTCGTGGAAACAGCAGTGATGGCATCACTTTCATTGATGGAGAAAGTTACAACGGGTTCATAGGTTTTGTCTTTCCCCACCAGCGTTATATCTGTACCATGCAGGGTCGTGATTACCGGAATATTTCTTCCATTCTTTTGTCGTACAATTTGTTTGGCCATATATGCGGCAGAAGCATGCGGGATCGCATAATGAACATGCAATAAGTCAAGATCGTAGTTGATGATAACGTCTACCATCGTACTGGCCAGAGCAAGTTCATAGGGGGGATAATCAAAGAGCGGATAAGTAGGCACCCGTACTTCATGGTAGAAAATATTCGCATTAAAAACATTCAGTCGCACCGGTTGCTGATAGGTAATGAAATGCACCTGGTGGCCTTTATCAGCCAGGGCCTTGCCTAATTCCGTCGCCAGCACACCACTGCCGCCGAAAGTAGGATAACATACAATACCTATTTTCATATTTAATCAGTTTTTGATATCAGCCGGTTGGAAAAGTTACGATTAATTCGGAAGCAAATTCGTGGATTCTTTTTTATATTTATACCATGAAAAAACTATCCATTATCCTCTTGGTGTTGCCCATGCTATGTGCCGCCCAACCCAATCCAGATTCACTCTTCATTAAAAAAATTTCCGACGAGATCCTGCGCAATGGAAAGGCCTATGATCTGCTGCGTCAATTGACCAAGCAGGTGGGGGGTCGTTTGTCAGGCTCTCCCCAATTTGTCAGGGCCGTCAGTTGGGGCAAATTTACCATGGAATTAATTGGGCCCGATAAAGTTTTTTTGCAGAAGTGCATGATACCACATTGGGTAAGGGGAGGAACTGACTCAGCTTCTATCACTGCCATGAACAATAAGCCCTATTCAAAAAAGTTAGATGTGCTGGCACTGGGTAACTCGATTGGGAAGGGAACGATTGCAGCACCGTTGCTTGCTGTGGCTGATTTTGCAGAGTTGGAAAGAAGGAAAGACAGTGCAGCAGGGAAAATTGTTTATTTCAATAAAGGATTTGATCCCACCAATATTGATCCGGGGGTTTCTTATGGACAGACCGGTGTATATCGCCGGAATGGTGCAAGTATGGCCGCCAAACATGGAGCCATTGGAGTAATGATCCGCTCACTGACGGAATCTTATGCCAATGACCCTCATACCGGTGCGATGGCTTATAACGATTCATTTCCCCGCATACCGGCTATAGCGTTGGGTCCGCGCGACGCGGATGAAATCTGGAACTTATCGCGTCGGTCAACCCTATCTGTATCCATGACCACCCATGGAAAATTTTTACCTGATACCATTGGTCACAACGTAATTGGGGAATTAACCGGCTCTGAGTTTCCGGGGGAATTTATTACAGTTGGCGGACACCTGGATAGCTGGGATGTGAATGAAGGGGCCCATGATGATGGTGCCGGTGTTGTTCAGACACTGGAAGTGATGCGGGTTTTGAAGGCCCTTGGATACAAGCCGAGACATTCTATTCGCTTTGTGCTCTTTGCTAATGAAGAAAATGGATTGCGTGGAGGAACCCAGTATGCTACTGAGGCGGAAGCCAATAAAGAGAAACACATTTTTGCATTGGAGAGTGATGCAGGAGGATTCACCCCCCGCGGATTTGGGGTAAGCGGACTGCAACCTGCCCAACTCGAGAAAATGCGTTCCTGGTTACCCTGGTTCAGACCTTACGGCGTTACTGAAATCGCCGGAACCGGAGGAGGTGCCGATATTTCTCCCCTGAACCGAATCTTTAAAACGCCGGTTTGCGGACTCGAACCGGATCCTCAGCGTTACTTTGATTATCACCATGCCAGGACCGATGTTTTTGAAAATGTCAACAAGCGCGAGTTATTGCTGGGTGCTATCAATATGGCTGCCCTAATCTATTTGGTAGATAAATATGGTCTCTGATTCTGAGGAGAAATTTTAACCGGCAGACAACAAAAAAATTGCCGGCCTCTTGTGATAGGCATAGTCTGTTTTTTTCCAGACACCAATCGGGCGGGTGACCACCGTTTCATCCGGGCCCGTTAAATCGGCTGCTACGCAGAGCAGGGTTTCTTGCCTGCAGGTATGGATGATATCTTGCAGCAGGGCCTGGTTGCGGTAAGGGGTCTCAATGAAAATTTGAGTGGCTTTGCTTTGAGCTGAGACCGATTCCAATTCTCTTATTTTTTTCTTTCTTTCCACCCCATCAATCGGCAGATAGCCATGAAAGCTGAATTGTTGTCCGTTCATGCCCGAAGCCATAAGGGCCAGCAAAATGGAACTGGGGCCTACCAATGGGATTACTTTATAATTTTTTTCCTGTGCAGCTTTCACGAGTAACTGACCGGGATCGGCGATACCGGGACAACCAGCTTCACTAATGATGCCAACATGTTTTCCTTCCTGCAATGCCTTTAGCAGGGTATTCACCTGTTTTTCCCCCGCATCTTCTATTAGCTGCCAGGTATAATCATCGATGACGATTTCCTTCCAAAGTTTTTTAAGATATCGTCGGGCGGATCTTTCATTTTCAACAAAAAAAACGCTGCACTTTGTTACTATCTCCCTTACGTATGAGGGAATGGCAGAGATGCCTTCTTCATGCAGGAAACAAGGAATAAGATAGAGATGGCCGGCAGCTGGGGAAGAACTCATAAACCAGTGGTTACACTATTGGGAATAGATTGTTCTGCTTTTTTCAGGGGTTGGATGCTGATCGTAGCAGCTACCACTGCATAGGAGGGAGCCAGGATCCAGCCAATCACCGGTAATAAATGGAGAAGATAAAAAACCATTCCATTGCCTATGGCAAGTCCTTTGTGATTACCGATATAATTTATACTTCGGGGCACACTCATGTTCATTCTTTCCATCGAATAATCGAGCATCGCGAATCCATAATAATAACATTCAATCAGCAGGGCCATAAAAGGTGTGAGCCATCCGATTACCGGAATAAAACTCACAAACAGGATAGTAAGCACATAGATGGTCTGCCAGAAACTATTTCGGAGTGCCAGAAAAATTCCCCTCTTCATATCGTGCAAGAGTTGCTGAAAGCTGAAAGGGTATTCTCTTCCTTCCATAATGGCTTCCGTCTTTTCACTCAGATAAGAAAAAATGGGAGAGCCAACAATCAGGAATAAATATTTGAACAGGGAAAAATAGAATAAGAGCGAAATCAACCACACGAGTAAGGTACCCATCGCCAGCAAAAAGCTGAGCGAACCATCATTCAGTCGTTCTACCCAGGAACGCAGACCTGTTTTAAGAATGAACCATTCAATGAAGGCAGTAGAGGATTGGCTGAAGTAGATGAAGCTGAGGAAGAACAAGACGGCATATAAGATCCCGGGTACGATGATCCACTTCCATAGTTTTTGCTCCCGGATGAACCGGTGTGCCTGGAAATAGGCCTGAACAGATAGAATGATATCTTTAAGCAAGTATTTATTTTATCAATTAATCAGCATGAATCAACTTCATTACAAAGTTGATAAATTCCTGCCAGTTTAGAACTTCGGACATTTGATTGGGCGTTGATCAGACGGACGGCGGACGTAGATCAATGAAACTTCAATGCCACCCCTGTTTTGGGAGGCAGTTTTCAAGGAAGAAGTATTGAGGTCATAACTTACGCCTACCCGTAAATCATCAAATTCCAGTCCCACATAGGGTATCAGCGCATCATTGAATCTCACCCAGCCTCCGGCATACAGACTTACGGGCTTCTCTACTTCCGGGTTGGCAATCAGTTGAATCGCGCCACCTGCTACAGTTTCACTGGCACCCGCCTGCCTCATATGAATCGCAGAGGTGTGAAGTGTGGCGTTGGATGACAGGGCAAAATAGGCACCACCATGAATGGTCGTGCGCGGATTTAGCACATATTGTCCGCCGGTAAAATTTTGTTTGGGGCGATTGATGTGGTACATGCTTACCCCGAAATAGAAATTATTTCCATCACCTGTACTTCCGTTGTATAAAAATCCGGCATTGATGTCAACGTATCGGGAAGAAAGGGTGGCGCCGTTGAAAGTTTCCGCTGAAATACCTGTAAATCCATTGGCAGTCAGCTGGTCTTCAAAATTCAGCACGGAGGTATTGATGAGCATATTGGCATAAGACAACTGAAATCCTGCACCAATCTGGTGGTTGCCGTCTTCATCTAATCCTTTGTGGTAGGCAGTTGATACCGACCCGAAATTGAAAGCCACTGCGCTATTGGCACTCCTGTCTGTATAGCCGGAGAATCCCACGCCCCAGTTATCGTTGTTGGGGATAGCGCCTTGCATCACATGAAAATCTGCCGAAAAGGCAGTGGTGATGTAGGCATTGTTGATGGTAGGCCACTGGTTTCGATGGTTCCCGGTAAGTCGAAAATTACCATTGAATTTACCGGTCAGGGCTGGGTTGAGGGTAAGGGGGGAAGCAAAGAATTGTGAAAAATGCGGATCCTGCGCCAGCAGGCTGCCGGACACAAAACAAGATAATATGAGAACACCGGCTCTTATCATTTTTCACAGGATGCCTGTAAAAATAGAGAAAATAAGGTTAAAAAAGGGGCTGCAAAGTCTGTATTACAGGCTTTTAACAAGGCTTTATTGCTGAGATTTAGTGCCAAAAGCCAGATCCCCGGCATCTCCCAGTCCGGGAACGATGTATCCCTTGGCTGTTAATTCATCATCAATGTCACCACACCAGATATTGATTTTATCTCCACATTCCCGCTGAATCATCTCTATGCCTTCATTGCAGGCAATAGCGCAAACTACATGGATGTCTTTGGGAATACCTTCATTTTTGATGTGCTCAATGGTTTTGATAATGGAGGCGCCCGTGGCTAACATCGGGTCACTCAGGATAACAATGCGGTTCTCCAGGGAGGGACAACTCATGTATTGTAAACTAATCTCGAAACTCCCATCACGGTGGTGTTTGCGGTAGGCAGAGATAAATGCATTATCTGCTTTATCAAAAAATTGAAGCATCCCGGCATGCATGGGTAAGCCGGCCCTGAGAATGGTAGCAAGAACGGGTTGCGACTCTAATACTTTGCTTTCATGAATGCCCAGGGGGGTGCGGGTTTCCTGTATTTTCCAGGGCAATACTTTA
>JBIIRN010000141.1:0-5440 GCA_044341525.1 Sediminibacterium sp.
GATGACAGAACCTGGGCTGAATTGACTTCCTCCGAACAAAACCGACTCTTTACCATCTTGCTGGGCACTTCTTTTCAGTTTCAGGGTAAAACGACCTTTAAGGAAGAATTTGTTACCTGCGGTGGCATCAGCTTACAAGAAATACAGGCATCTTCTATGGAAAGTAAAATTGTCCCTCATCTTTTTTTTGGAGGTGAGGTAGTCAATGTAGATGGCGTAACCGGAGGTTTTAACTTTCAACATGCATGGGCCAGTGCCTGGGTAGCTGCAAAAACAATTGCTTCAAAGATCTAATAAAAAAAGCCTCTGATTAAGAGGCTCTGGAATTACAGTATTATCAGCAGCGAATTATCCTTTACCCTTTTTAGGGGCTGCTCCTTTATTCTCTTTATAGCGCATATCCAATGTGCCATCCTTTTTGGTAGGTCCGGCCGGCTTAGCAGCTTCTTTATTCGATTTGTAACGCATATCGGGCGTACCATCACTCTTGGTGGGTCCGGCCGATTTGGAAGATTTGGCAGGTTCAGCCTTTTTTGTCTGGGCAGTACCTGTTAATGTAAACAGATAAAAGGCAAAGAAAAACAGGAAAATTTTTTTCATGGCAAAAGGTTTAGTTAGTCCTTAATTTACGGTTTTTTTCATTTTTAGCGACTTTTTTACTTTTATCTACTCGAACGAAATATCCCCATTTGGTAAGTGGATGATGGGCGTTACATATATATTTCTCAAATGGGAGGTTCTTGATAATTGTGCGTCATGATAAAATAGATACCATTTACCTTTAATATTTATAATTGAATGGTGGCTGGTATTTCCTGCTAAAGGGCCTGACAGAATTCCCTGAAAGGTAAATGGACCATAAGGCGAATTACCTATTGCGTATGCTATCAGGTGTGTATCGCCGGTAGAGTAGGAGAGATAGTATTTGCCATTGTATTTATGAACCCAAGTAGCTTCGCCAAATCTTTTCCTATTATCTCTTTCCTCCAATAATGCTCCATTTGCATCAGTGATTTTCACTTCCCTGACTTGCTCAGCCAGTTGTTTCATGTCTGCAGAGAGCTTGGCTATTCTTGGCAACAGCGCATATTGTTCTCCCACTCTTTCATCCGCATTCGGCCGATAAATGTTGTTCTCCCAAAGATGGAGTTGTCCATTTTTGATTCCTCCGAAATAGAGATAGAAAGTTCCGTCATCATCCTGAAATACGCAGGGATCTGTGCTATATGCCAATGAAATGGGATTTTTTTCCGGCTTAAAGGGTCCGTTCGCTGAGTCTGAAGTAGCTACCCCAATCCGATAAATATCATTTTTGTCTTTCAGCGCAAAATACAAGTAATAAGTCCCTTTGTGAAAAGCAATATCCGGGGCTCCGAGTTGGCGACTTGCCCAGGGAACTTCACGAATATCCAGTATCGGGCCAAGTTCCTGAACAGTTCCCTTCATATCGGTTAGTGTATATAACCAGTGGTTGCGCATGGCGAATTGATCACCGGTTTTATTTGGTGCTATTCCTGCATCCAGGTCAAGGGAACAATAAATATGAACCTTGTTATTGAAAACTCTTACCGAAGGATTAGATAAGTATTGCTGACTGATAAATGGTTTTGTTGGTATTTTTTTTGTATCAATTTTGTCACCCTGAGCGAATAACCCTTGAGATAAAAGAAATCCCGGTATAATCAGCCATTCTTTCATGTGGAATTAGATAATCTGTCTTGGTGTATTAACGCAGTATGGAATTGTTTATTTTTCTATACTCATAACAATGTGGGAATTGACTATTTTAACTAAGGCCATCAAATCTCTCCTGGATTATTTTATGAATTAAAGATGGAGTAGGATTTTATAATCGGAAAGTTGACTTCGCTCCGCTTTCAGCAGAATTAATTAAATTCGGAACAAATCTGAACCTTCATGTTGTATCTGGGAATTGATCTTGGTACTTCCTACGTAAAAGTAAGCGTATGGGATGCCGAAACTGGACGCAACAGGGTAACCGTGCAGTATCCTGAACAGGAAGCTCCCATTCTTTCTCGGTATCCGGGCTGGGCTGAGCAATCTCCTGATGATTGGTGGAATTATGTTCGGAATGCGATTCATAAAGCCAATGCAACAAAAACATATGATGTGGCTGATATTAGCGGAATCGGGATTGCTTATCAAATGCATGGATTGGTCTTACTCGATCGGCAGGGTGCCAATATTGGTAACAGCATTATCTGGTGTGATAGCAGGGCGGTTAATTCCGGTGAACGAATGCTACATCTATTGGGCAAGGACTATTGTTATGATCATTTGCTCAATGCTCCCGGAAATTTCACTGCTGCTAAACTCGCCTGGCTTCAGGAACATGAACCACATATGATAGACCGGATTCACCAACTCATGTTGCCAGGAGATTATATTGCGTTTCGCATGACCGGTGAGGCAACCACTACCGCTTCGGCCCTCTCTGAAGGTACTTTTTGGGATTTTAAAGAAGATCAGCCCGCCACCAGACTTTTTAAGGAATATCAATGGAATCCAGATTGGATTCCTCCCATCCGTCAGGTTTTTGGAGAGCATGGCTACTTGTCCTCTGCTGCCGCTGCTGAACTGCAGCTGGTGGCAGGTATTCCCCTGCTTTATAAGGCCGGCGATCAGATGAACAATGCCTGGTCGCTGGGAGTAGAAAAGCCCGGTCAAATCGCTGCTACCGCTGGTACCTCGGGGGTAATATTTGCAGTGACAGATCAAACCATAGCTGACCCACATTCCCGTATCAATACATTTGCCCATGTTCATCATAGTACTGATCAGATTAATCTGGGTTTATTGATGTGTATCAATGGTGCAGGGATTCTAAATAAGTGGATGAGGCAAATAAGCGGAAATCGAATGGGGTATGATGAAATGAACCAGATGGCTTCCAAAATCCAACCGGGTTCAGAGGGACTTCATTTCTTCCCCTTCGGAAATGGAGCCGAAAGAATGCTGGGTAATCAGCTGTTGCATGCTCACATACAGCAAATTGATTTTAATCGTCATACACCCGCCCATTTATTCAGAGCCGCTCAGGAAGGAGTAGCTTTTGCTTTTAGATATGGAGTAGATTTATTACGGGAAATGAAAGTGGGGACTGAAATGATTCGAGCCGGCAGAGCGAATTTATTTTTGAGTGAGGTTTTCGTTGAGGCATTTGTTCAATTGACCCAAACCCCACTTGAATTGATTGATACCAATGGAAGTGTCGGAGCAGCAATGGGAGCCGCCCGCGGTAGCGGAAATTTTTCGCCTGTTAAAGACTCGAAATTTTCCGAATCTTCTTACCGTAAAATCGATCCGGATAAAAATGTTGTCAGGTGGGAGGAGTTGTATCAGGAATGGCTTTGCGAATTGAATAATAAAATAAAAAATTGATTGTATAAATATTGTCTATATGAATTTGATCAAGGGAGAAAAAGAATTTTTTAAGGGGATTGATGCTATACAGTACGAAGGCCCATCCAGTAAAAATCCCATGGCTTTTCAATGGTATGATGCCAGCAGGTTGGTAGCAGGAAAGCCAATGAAGGACTGGCTTCGATTTGCCTGTGCCTACTGGCATAGTTTTGTTGGAAATGGCGCTGATCCTTTTGGGGAACCCACCCACCTCTTTCCATGGAATGAAAGAAAGAATCCGATTGACAGGGCAAAGGAAAAAATGGATGCGGCTTTTGAATTCATCACAAAAATGAATATCCCTTTTTATTGTTTTCATGATGTGGATATGGTAGACCTCACCGATGATCTTTCCGAGAACGAGCGAAGATTACAGGTCATGACTGACTATGCTTTTCAGAAGCAGCAGGATAGTGGAGTTCAATTGCTCTGGGGCACCGCTAACCTTTTTACCCATCGTCGCTATATGAATGGTGCCGCTACTAATCCTGATTTTCAGGTGGTGAGTTTTGCAGCCGCTCAGGTGAAAGCAGCATTGGATGTAACTATTCGTTTGGGCGGAAAGAATTATGTTTTCTGGGGAGGAAGAGAGGGATACATGAGTTTGCTGAATACCCAAATGAAACGTGAAATTGATCATCTTGCCCGGTTTTTGCACTTATCAAAAGATTATGCCCGCCGAAACGGGTTTACCGGCCATTTTTTCATTGAGCCTAAGCCTTGCGAACCATCCAAACACCAATATGATTATGATGCGGCTACTGTTATTGGATTTTTAAGGGAATACGATTTACTAAATGATTTTAAACTAAATATAGAAGTAAATCATGCCACACTTGCCGGACATACCTTTCAGCATGAACTTCAGGTTGCTGCAGATGCCGGCGTTTTGGGAAGCATTGATGCGAACCGGGGTGATTACCAGAATGGCTGGGATACCGATCAGTTCCCCAATAATTTGTATGAGTTGGTGGAAGCAATGCTGGTCATATTACCCGCTGGTGGATTTGCCGGTGGCGGAATCAACTTCGATGCAAAGAGACGCAGGAACTCAACCGACCCCGCCGATCTTTTTTATGCGCACATTGGGGGTATGGATTCATTTGCCAGGGCACTGCTGGTGGCAGAAAAAATCCTGGTTGATTCTGAATATGCTGGTCTTCGGCAAAAACGATACGCATCCTTTGACATTGGAAAAGGGAAAGAATTCGAGGAGGGGAAGCTTTCCCTCGAACAACTGGCTACCCTCGCCATCCAGGGAGGTGAACCCGCTACCATGAGTGGTAGGCAGGAGTACTTTGAAAATCTAATCAATCGACATATTTAATTTGCTTCTTTGTTCTATGCAGCAGCGTGCTTTCATATTTGATCTCAATGGGACTTTGATTGATGATATGGACTATCATATCCGGGCCTGGTATAATATACTGAACTCACTGGGGGCCGAGTTAACCATAGAGCAAGTGAGACTGGAGTGTTATGGGAAAAATGAAGAGTTGCTGGAAAGAATATTTCCCGGGCGATTTACAAATGATGAAATGCAGGAAATGATTGCCCGTAAGGAAGCAGGTTACCGGGAAGTTTTTCGTCCCCACCTGCGACTGATGGATGGACTGGAAACTTTTCTCAATCAGGCACATGAGCGACAGATATTAATGGGCATTGGTTCTGCCGCCTTACCGGAAAATATCAATTTTGTTTTAGATGGCTTAGCTGTGCGTCATTTTTTCAATGCTATTGTTAGTGCTGTCGATGTGTATAAGAGTAAGCCTGATCCGGAAACATTCACTTCCTGTGCCATGCGCCTGGGAGTATCACCCGCCCATTGTATCGTTTTCGAAGATTCCCCTAAAGGAGTAGAGGCAGCCCGGAGGGCGGGTATGAAATCTGTAATTATTACATCCATGCATCCTAAAGAAGATTTTTCAGCAGGTGACCACATTATTGCAATAATCGATGATTATAATGATCCTGTATTGACTCGCTTACTTGATTAGTTTCAATGCAAAAAGCTATC
>JBIIRN010000013.1:0-17940 GCA_044341525.1 Sediminibacterium sp.
TTTCAGAACAGCCAATGGGGTAAACTATGCTAAAATGCAGTTTCTGAGCGTAGATTATGCCCCTTTTACGGGAAGAGTGCCCGCTACTCTTTTGTATAAATTTGAGTATACCTATCAGCCGGGGATTGGTAATTCCTTCCAATAGAGGTTTACGCGATAGAGGTGCGGGGTGTGGAGCCACCATTTTTGATGGTATAGAAATACCGTTTAAAAACGGTACTTGATATCCGCTTTTCAATGGGCCAATTGGTCAAAGGGGAATTATTAAAATCTGGGTTTCTATAAATAATGTCTTTAATAACATAGCACTAAAAAATCGATTGGTTGTTGGTCAGGCGATCCGCCAGAGGCGGACAAGTTACGCCAGAGGCGCACAGGTCCAACAACGGCGGTGATGCACCAGAGGCGCACAAGTTCCATCCCGCCTGATGAGGGACGGACACACTCCCTCTCACACTCACACTATTTCTTTCGTCCAACAACGGCGGTGATGCACCAGAGGCGCACAAGTTCCATCCCGCCTGATGAGGGACGGACACACTCCCTCTCACACTCACACTATTTCTTTCGGCCAACAACGGCGGCGATCAACAACGGCGGTGATCCATCCCGCCTGATGAGGGACGGACACACTCCCTCTCACACTCACACTATTTCTTTCGGCCAACAACGGCGGCGATCAACAACGGCTTCCCGGTCATTATTCCCTTCCCTCCAACCCCCGCAAATCGCCCCCCACACAAAGGCCGTTTTTAGTACCTTTGCACACTTTATTAGGGTATAAAATACCCTTCAATTACCTGATAAGCGCTTTTGGTCATGAACGGAAAATATGCTGAATTTAACGGCCTCCACCTCCCCGCCATCGAAAAGGAAATGCTGGCATCCTGGGAAGTAGAACAAACTTTCGAAAAAAGTATCTCCCTGCGGGAAGGTAAGCAACCCTTTGTTTTCTATGAAGGCCCCCCCAGCGCTAATGGCATGCCCGGTATACACCACGTCATCTCCCGCACACTCAAAGACATGGTTTGCCGCTATAAAACCATGCAGGGCTTTCAGGTGAAAAGAAAAGGTGGCTGGGATACCCATGGATTACCCGTTGAACTGGGTGTAGAAAAAGAATTGGGCATCACCAAGGAAGACATCGGTAAAACTATCTCCGTCGAAGATTACAATCAGCAATGCCGGAAAGCCGTACTCCGATTCAAAGACCAGTGGGACCTCCTGACAAAACAAATGGGATATTGGGTGGATCTGAAACATCCCTATATCACTTTTGAAAATAACTACATCGAAACTCTGTGGTGGATCTTACAACAGCTGTATCAGAAAGGATTACTCTATCAAAGCGTCAGCATACAGCCCTATTCTCCTGCTGCGGGTACCGGACTCAGCTCTCATGAACTGAATCAGCCCGGTACTTATAAACAGGTAAAAGACACCAGCGTTGTAGCCATGTTCAGACTCAGCCATTCGGCTGAATCTGCCTTTCTATTTGAATCACTCGAAAAAGGTACTCACCTCTCCTCCGGTGAAATTTACCTGATGGCCTGGACGACCACCCCCTGGACACTTCCCTCCAATTTGGGACTTACCGTTGGTCCGGATATTGAATATGTATTGGTGCGCACGTTCAATCCTTATACCCACATCCCTGTCAACATCATCGTTGCCAAAAATCTGCTTCATAAATATTGTAAGCCGGAAGGGGAAGCCGGTGATTTCTCCATCTACAATGAAAAATCTTCCGTTATTCCCTGGGAAATCAGGACCAGTTTCAAGGGAAGCCAATTGGAAGGATTAAGGTATGAACAACTCCTTCCCTTTGAAGCCAACACAATGGAGAAAATTAAATCCATTACACCCCATGCAGATCCCTTCCGCATTTTGACAGCCGACTTTGTCACAACGGAAGACGGAACCGGCATTGTACATACCGCCCCTGCTTTTGGTGCTGATGACTACAAAGTGGGATCCCGCTATGGGATCGGTATTTTGACCCTTGTTGACAGACAGGGAAAATTTGTGGATGGAATGGGCAATTATAGCGGCCGGTATGTAAAAAATTACAAAGACGAAAGCGATTATGTAGATGTCAATATTGATATCAGTGTTCAGTTGAAAAAAGATAACCGCGCATTCAAAGTTGAGAAATATGAACACAGCTACCCGCATTGCTGGAGAACCGATAAGCCAATCTTATATTATCCCTTGGATGCCTGGTTTATCCGCACCACTGCTGTAAAAGACCAGATGGTTGAACTCAATAAAACCATCCAATGGAAACCAGCATCTACCGGCGAAGGTCGTTTTGGTAACTGGTTAGAGAACATGGTGGATTGGAACCTGAGTCGCAGCCGTTACTGGGGAACACCGTTGCCCATCTGGAGAACAGAAGATGGTTCAGAAGAAATTTGTATTGGTTCGGTTGCCGAATTGATGGCGGGTATTCAAAAGGCCAATAAGGTGTTGGGTGCCGATGTGAACAAAGGGGTCGCAACACTGGAAAAATTAGATCTCCATAAGCCCTATGTAGATGAAATTATTTTGGTAAGCAGCACCGGGCAGCCCATGCGGCGCCTCCCCGATTTGATTGATGTGTGGTTCGATAGTGGTGCCATGCCCTATGCCCAATGGCATTACCCCTTCGAGAATAAGGTACTGATTGAATCCGGTGAAGCATTTCCGGCTGATTTCATAGCTGAAGGTGTTGACCAGACCCGCGGTTGGTTTTATACCCTGCACGCATTGGCAGTTATGTTGTTTGGAAAAGTGGCGTACAAGACTGTGGTGAGTAACGGACTTGTACTCGATAAGCACGGTAATAAGATGAGTAAGCGCCTCGGTAACGTGGTGAACCCCTTCGAGACCATTCAACAGTATGGTGCTGATGCCACTCGCTGGTATCTAATTACCAATGCATCTCCCTGGGACAACCTGAAATTCGATGCCGCCGGGATTCAGGAAGTGCAACGTAAATTTTTTGGTACGCTCTACAATACCTATCAATTCTTCATTCTCTATGCCAATGTCGATGGATTTTCCTTTCGTGAGAAATATATTCCTGTAGAAGAACGTCCGGAAATCGACCGATGGATCATATCCTGTCTGCATTCACTGTGTGACCAGGTAAATCGTGCCATGGATGATTATGAGCCTACTGTTGCCGGTAGACTCATGGAAGTATTTCTCGATGAAAACCTGAGCAACTGGTATGTTCGCCTTTGCCGCAGGCGGTTTTGGAAAGGTGAATATGAACAGGATAAAATTTCCGCGTATCAGACACTCTATGAATGTCTGGATACCCTCTGCCGTCTAATGTCTCCCATCTCTCCTTTCTTCAGCGATGCGTTATTCCGTCGCTTGAATGAAGTCACCGGCTTGCATACTACTCAATCGGTTCATCATACTGATTATCCAAAGGCAAACCAATCTCTTATTGATCAGCAGTTGGAACATCGCATGCAATTGGCTCAGGATGTTAGTTCTCTGGGTCTATCTCTCCGGAAAAAATCAAACATCAAAGTTCGTCAACCTTTGAAAAAAATGATGATTCCGGTATTGAATCCGGAAATGAAGGATCAATTACAACGGGTAGAGAATCTAATCAAAGCTGAAGTAAACATTAAAGAAATAGAATATATTAAGGATACGGATGGGGTAATTAGTAAAAAGCTAAAACCCAACTTCAAATTACTGGGTGCACGCTTGGGGGCAAGGATGAAAGCAGCCGGACAATTGATAGTTTCTATGGATTCTCAGGCCATTGCTGCCTTTGAAGGAAAGGGGGAAACCAGTTTTATGATTGATAATGAATTAGTTACCATTCAATTATCAGAGGTAGAGGTATTGGCTGAGGATATTCCCGGGTGGACAGTTGCCGTAAAAAATGGCATAACAGCGGCTTTAGACATACAAATTACCCCGGAATTGGAGCAGGAGGGTCATGCACGGGAGTTGGTCAATAGGATACAAAACATCCGAAAAGATCTTGATTTGGCCCTAACAGACAGAATTTTTGTGAAACTGGAGCGACGGCCAGCCCTGGAATCCGCTATTATTCATTTTAACGATTATATTTGCCGCGAAATTTTGGCAGACTCTATAGAGTTGGTGCCGTCAGTTGAAGGAGGCACGGAAATTGACGTTAATGAGGAACTGCTGAAAGTAGAAGTCACTAAAAAAGGATTGTAGTTATGGCAAGTAAGAAACCTGCTCCCAAAAAGTCAGCCCCTGTTAAAAAGGCGGCTCCCGCAAAAAAGTCAGCCCCCGCAAAGAAAGCGGCTCCGGCCAAAAAGGTAGCCCCTGCAAAAAAAGCAGCTCCGGCCAAGAAGGTGGCTCCGGTTAAAAAACCGACTCCGGCCAAGAAGGCGGCTCCAGCGAAAAAGGTAGCTCCTGCTAAAAAACCGGTTCCGGCCAAGAAGGCGGCACCTGTAAAAAAAGCAGCTCCCGCAAAAAAAGCAGTACCCGCTAAAAAACCGGCCCCTGCCCCCAAAGCAGCACCTGCCAAAAAACCAGCTCCTGCTCCAGCTAAGCCGGCACCGGTTGCTAAGCCTGCTCCTGCTAAACCTGCTCCTGCTAAACCTGCTCCCGCCCGCAAAATTGAAGTAAAGCTACCTCCTGCTCCTCCCGTTAAGCCGGTGAAGAAACAACCAGAGCCAATGAAGGAAGTAAAAGTTCCCAAGTTGACTACCAAAGCAAGTGTGCCTTACAAGCCCGGTTATACTCAATTGGAAAAAAGAGCAGAAATCACCTACACGGGTGCTGAACCTCTGGTTCGATACAGTGATTCAGATCTGAATGAGTTTCGCGAATTGATTGCACGCAAGCTGGAAGCTGCCCGTAAAGAGTTGACCTATTTGCAGGGATTAATTACCCGCAAAGATGAAATGGGGGGTGATAATGATGATGCCCGTTACATGACCATGGAAGATGGTAGTGTTAGCATGGAGAGAGAGCAGCTCGGACAAATGGCTAGTCGTCAGATTACATATATAGACCACCTGGAAAAAGCTGCCATGCGCATTGAGAACAAAACTTATGGCATTTGTCGGGTAACCGGTAAATTGATCGATAAGGCTCGCTTACGCGCTGTTCCTCATGCGACACTTTCACTCGAAGCTAAATTGGGATTGGTCAAGCCTGCGACAGAATAAGCTGCTAATTTTCAGAACTAATTACCACTTTCTTAGGCGAATGCCTGAAGGTCTACCAATTTTTTATAGTGGCCATTGAGCTGCATCAGTTGTTCGTGGTTTCCCCTCTCAATGATCTCTCCCTGGTGCAACACGATGATTTCATCGGCATGTCGAATAGTACTGAGCCGATGAGCGATAACTAATGAGGTCCGATTTTCCATCATGTGGTTGATGGCATCCTGTACACTCCTTTCGCTCTCAGTATCCAGCGAGGAAGTTGCTTCATCTAAAATGAGAAGGGGGGGATTTTTCAATACGGCCCGGGCAATGGTCAATCGCTGTTTTTCGCCTCCACTCAGTTTATTACCCCTGTCACCAATATTTTCAGATAAACCTAGTTCCTTCTGTTCAATAAACGACCAGGCATTGGCAATCCGGGCAGCTTTTTCAATTTCTTTCTCATCAGTAATGCCTGTACCCAATGTAATATTCGCAGCAATGGTATCATTGAATAGGATGGGCTCTTGTGTTACGATTCCCATCATCCTGCGAACTGATTCCTGGGTATATTTTTTGATGTTGATCCCATCGATGAGGATTTCCCCCGATGTTACATCGTGAAACCTGCATACCAGGTCAGCCAGTGAACTTTTTCCGGAACCGGAAGAGCCTACCAAGGCAATGGTCTTTCCTTTCTCGATAATTAAATTGATATCTTTTAAAACCGGCTGATCATCATAACCAAAGAATACATCTTTGAAGATGATGTTTTTTTCAAAGCCGGTCAATGCAATCGCATCAGGCGCATCGGTTACGGCAACTTTAGTTTGAAGAACTTCTTCAATGCGCTGGATAGCTGCACTTCCCCGCTGGGCATTGTAAAATGCCGCAGACAGTGCTTTGGCGGGATTAATGATTTGGGTAAAAAATACAATGTAAGTGATAAAGCTGGCGGGAGAGAGTCCGGCTTGTTTACCCAATACCAGCTGACCTCCAAACCAGAGAATACAAGAAAGTACAGCCACACCCATGAATTCAGAAAGAGGAGAAGCCAGGTCTTTCCTGAAGTTCATTCGATTTCTCACATGGTTGAGAAGATCATTTGTTTCAACAAATCTTTCCCGCATGATTTTTTCTGCATTGAAAGCTTTGATAACGCGTAATCCCAGTAAGGTTTCATCCAGGATAGAGAGCAATCGGCCCTGTGTTTCCTGAGAAACAGTTGATTGTTTCTTTAAGGAACGACTGATACGTCCGATGATGAATCCGGTGAGAGGCAACAGCACCAGTAAGAAAAGTGAGAGCGTCGGACTGGTATAAACCAGTGCAATTAGGATGATAAGTATCGTCAGCGGCTCACGAATAAGTCCCTCCAAAGTACTCATCACACTCCACTCAATTTCATTCGCATCATTACTCATCCGGCTAATAATATCTCCTTTTCTCTTTTCGGTAAAATATCCTACGGGTAATTCAAGCAGCTTGGCATAAAGGTCTGCACGTAGTTTGGTCATTACATAATTTCGCATGGGGGCGAGGACCCGAAAAGACAGATAGGTAAAAAGATTTTTGAAAAAGACTGCGGTTATGATCATCAGACAGATGGCACCTAATGCATAGATCTTACCATTATTGATTATTAAAACCCCAATCGCATATTTTATCCAATCAATCAATCCGCTGATCCCGGTAAAAGAAAAAACTACTGCCGGCTTTACTGTCTGTGGTAATTGTGGATCAAAAAGCATTTGTAAAAACGGGGCCAGCATACCCAGTGAGACCAGTGAAAAAAGAACTGATAACAGGTTACACAAAACATACAATAAAATGTTTTGGCGCTGAGATTTCAGGTAAAACAAGATGCGGGAAAACCGTTTCATGCGGTAAAGATGACTGCTTTTCCCCCCGAAAGTAAGTACTTTTGTAGGTAATCAATCAGTTGAATATGACAGAAGGTAAAAGACAGCGCCAGGTGGCGGGAGTATTGCAGGAAGCACTTAACGATATTTTCAGGCATTTATCCCTTACCATGATGCAGGGAGGAATGGTATCTATCTCCTCTGTCAAAGTAACACCCGACCTGCTGGAAGCCCGTATTTATATTAGTCTTTTTCAGGTAGCAGACCCTGAATTAGCCATGAAAACCATTGAGAACAGGGCCTGGGAAATAAAAAAGGAATTATCACAACGGGTCAAACACCAGTTGCGCCGCATCCCTGTATTGCATTTTTACAGAGACGATACCCTGGATTATGTTTTTAAAATGGAGGAAATATTTAAAAATATTGCAGCCCAGGAAAAAAGCCAGGAATCATCCGGAGAGGAATCTAACGACAACAGTACCCCGTCCTGATCAACCTGCTTCATAATTTAGTTCAATTAATTCAACCGAAGTGAACCTTTTATTTGCCTGGCGATATTTCAGTACCGGACAAAAAACCAGCGTGATCAACTGGATGTCGCGCATTAGTCTGCTGGCAATCGGGGTGGGTGCGACCGCACTTATAATCGTGCTCAGCGTTTTTAATGGTTTTGAGGATCTGGTCAAGGGATTATACAATGATTTTTATGCGGATATCCGGGTAGTGCCGGCCCGGGGAAAAATCATTCGAGTTACCGATGAGCAAATACGACAACTGCGGAATGTTTCCGGCGTATTGGCATTGAGCAGGGTGGTGGAAGAAAAAGCCGTGTTGAATGGAGCTTTTCAGACAGTGGTTACTCTCAAAGGTGTCGATAGTCTGTATACTACTGTTACCAATATAAATACGCCTCAACATTTATTGCGGGGAAATTTCTCATTGGGTGACGCAGCTAACCCTGCAATAGTGGTAGGGGTGGGCATTGAAAATGCAGCCGGACTGGAGGTTGAAAAATTCAAATATCCTGCCATTGTTTACCTGCCCAATAAACAGGCGAGCCGCCTGAGTTCAGAAGAAGGACTTCATTCATCCTCTGTAGTACCAACCGGAACCTTTGCTGTACAACAGGAGTTCGACAACAAATATGTATTCACCAACCTGGCATTCATGCAATATATGCTATCGCTCCAGCCGGATGAATATGCTGCTATTGAAATGAAAGTGTCAGGAGACCCTACCACCGTTCAGAAATCAATTCAACAATTACTGGGTGAAAATTTCCTGGTGGAAACCCGGTATCAGCAAAACATGGGTTTGTACCGGGTAATGAAAACTGAAAAGTGGTTCATTTTTGTTGTACTCACCCTGATTTTGATTGTTGCCGCTTTTAATATCATTGGCTCGATGACTATGCTGGTACTCGAGAAAAAGAAAGATATCGCCATCTTACGGGCCATGGGGGCTTCTCAGCAACGCATCCATTTCATTTTTTTACTCGAAGGCCTATTGCTCGGAATCATTGGTGGAGGTATCGGTATGGTATTAGCAGCTCTGATCTGTGGCATACAACTCAAGTTCAAGCTGATCAAGCTGGCGGGTAGCAGTTTCATCATTGATTATTACCCGGTAGCTATGAAAGCAGGCGATTTTATTCTTGTAGGCATTACTTTAATGGTAATCACCCTGGCAGCTGCCTGGATACCTGCCCGCAGAGCCGGTCAACAGGGATATTCCCTGAAAAGCTTTTAGAGAATTTAATCTTGAAGCGATTAATAATCACCCAATGTTTCAGGTAATTCTGACAGTGCAGTAGCCAATTGAGCATCATTAGGGGCTATGCCATGCCATTCATGACTTCCTTCCATAAACGAAACTCCCTTGCCCATTTCTGTTTTCATCAGAATGGCAATGGGCTGTTGTTGGAAAGCAGCAGCTCTGGCAGCAGATAATGTATCTAATATGGCTTCCATTTGATTGCCATCCATTTCCATTACTTTCCATCCAAATGCTTCCAATTTCGCACGCAAATTTCCCAGACTCATCACCTTATCGGTTGGACCATCAATTTGCTGTCCGTTCCAGTCGATGGTTACAATCAGGTTGTCTGCTTTATGATGGGCAGCAGCCATGAAGGCCTCCCAGTTTTGTCCCTCATTCAATTCTCCATCACCGGTGAGACAGTACACCAGATGCTGATCTTTATTTAGTTTTTTGGCAAGTGCAGCGCCCAATGCCACACTCAAGCCCTGCCCCAGCGAGCCACTGGCAATTCGAATACCCGGAAGGTGTTCATGGGTGGTGGGGTGACCCTGCAGCCGGGAATTAATTTTTCGGAAGGTAGATAGCTCTTTAACTTCAAAATAGCCGGCTCGGGCCAAAACCGAGTACATCAAGGGTGAAATATGTCCGTTCGACAGGAAAAATAAATCCTCTCCCTTCCCATCCATGGTAAATGATGGATTCCTTTTCATCACCTGAAAATAAAGGGCGGTCAGAAAGTCGGTACAACCCAATGAACCACCGGGGTGGCCACTTTGTACGGCGTGCACCATTCTTACAATATCTCGGCGAATTTGGGTCGCGGTGTTGGTTAATTCCTGTGTTGTCATAGCTGGGAACTTGTGCTGCAAATATAAGTGAGAGAATTCAGTTGGGTGCCTCAGTCAAGGGGTTTGTCTTTTGCTAACAACATTTTTTTTACTTTTGGCCTCTCAAATAAAGGATATGTCTGAAGAATTACTGTTTATATCGGGTGCGGCGGAGGAAAGTATGCGCAAAGGAATTGCACACCTGGAGACTGAATTAACCAAAATCAGGGCCGGCAAAGCCAGTCCCTCCATGCTCGACGGTATAATGGTGGAATATTATGGTTCACCTACCCCCATAGCGCAAGTTGCTAATGTTTCAGTGCTCGATGTAAGAACCATCAGCATCCAACCCTGGGAGAAATCCATGCTATCTGCCATTGAAAAATCGATTATGCAGGCCAATATTGGTATTACTCCTCAAAATGATGGTAATCAGATTCGTTTGTTTCTGCCCCCATTGACAGAGGAAAGAAGACGTGAATTATTTAAAAAAGCGAGCAGCGAAGGAGAACACTCCAAGGTAGCAATCCGCAATATTCGCCGCGATGCCATTGAGCAGGTGAAAAAATTACAGAAAGATGGATTAAGCGAAGATGCTGCCAAAGATGCTGAGAAAGAAATCCAGGAACTTACTGATAAATACATCCAACTGGTGGATAAACACCTGGCTGCCAAAGAGAAGGAAATGATGGCAGTTTAATGGAAGCCCTCAACTTTTTATTCAACCGGAACTATAGTTCCGGTTTCTTTTTTCCCTGACGATTTACCAGGTATACGCCCACTAAAATAATCAACAGACTAATCAGCTGTTTTTCCCTGATTTGTTCATTCCGCAGGAGTCCCCAACAAACTGCAATCACCGGTATTCCATAAGTCACCATCGAAGCAAACACAGGTCCGGCCCTTTTTACCAGCATAAAGAAAAACACAGAAGCCAGGGCCGTTCCTAAAATTCCCAGAATGGCTGCCGCCATGGTGGAATGGAGGTAGCCGGCTTCCCTCAACGGTAAATTGCCATAACCGGTTAATAATAATATGATCAGGGCGGGAATGAGTAAAAGTAAATAGACTAGGGAGGCCATGTCGATGGCCCGGATATCTCCCAGGAACCTGCCTACAATATTCACATTGAAACCATACATCAGTGTAGCCAAAATTACCAGCAAAGAGTAAGCAACATTCGATAGCTGCAACTGGCTACCACTGGTGATGAGGAGCACGAGTCCGAAAAACCCGATACAGGCCCCAATGATCTGGATTTTCCGGGCGGTCAGCTGAAAGAAGAGAATACCTACCAGTAGAGTGAAAAGCGGGGTAAGGGCGTTAATGATTCCGGCCATGGCGCTGTCTATCTTAGTCTCTGCCAGGCAAAAAAGATAGGCAGGGAAGAAACTGCCTAACAATCCGGTCCCCACAATCAAAGGAATGCGTTGTCGGGGGATGGCTTTAAATGCGTTTCGGGCAAAAGGCATGAGAACTAATCCGGCAGAAACAATGCGCAGTGAGGCGACCTGATAAGCTGATAAATATTCCATACCCACTTTCATCAGATAAAAAGAGCTGCCCCAAATCAGACTCAACACAAAGAAAAGCAACCAGTTCGCCCAGGAGTTGCGCATGGAAAAGTTTTCGCAAAGGTGCTCAATTATCATAACAAATGAATATTTTTAAAAAAACAATCTCATGGCAAGTTTCGATCTTTCCCGCATCAGTACTCGGGCGCCTAAAAACATCAACAAGGAAAAAACCAAGGCCGCGACTGCGAAAATCTTGGATGAATTGGATGAACTGCAGAACTTACTCTTTGCGGAGAGTAAACATTCAGTATTGGTAGTGATTCAAGGGATGGATGCCAGTGGCAAAGATGGTGCCATTCGGAATGTTTTTGGCCGGTTGAACCCCCAGGGAGTAAGTGCTTATTCTTTTAAAGTTCCTACTGCCCTGGAACTTTCCCACGATTTTTTATGGCGCGTTCATCAACAGGCCCCTCCCAAAGGAATGATTCAGATTTTTAATCGTTCCCACTATGAAGACATCCTCGTAACCCGGGTGCATAAATGGTGTGATGACCAACTTGCCAAGGCCCGAATGAAGGCCATTAATGATTTTGAGCATTTACTGGAAAGACACAGCAATACGCACATCTTAAAGTTTTATCTGCATGTTTCTCCCGAAGAACAAAAACAACGGTTGGAAGAACGGATAAAAAATCCGGAGAAACAATGGAAATATAACGAGCGCGATTTTGAAGAGGCGAAACTCTGGAAGGTATATATGAAGATGTACCAAGATTGCTTCCGGTATTGTAACAGGGTTCCCTGGACCATCGTTCCGTCAGATCAAAATTGGTACAAGGAGCATATCATTGCTTCGAAACTGCACCACTTACTGAGTTCACTTAAAATGCAATATCCGGGTCTCAAAAAATAGTTTTTCAATAAATTCTTTATATTCAATTTTAAAATCAATTGTATGGGCTTACTAAAAGAATTCAAAGAATTCGCTGTAAAAGGAAATCTGGTCGATATCGCTGTCGGCTTTGTAATGGGTGCCACCTTCACCAAAATCGTCACTTCTTTTGTAGATGGTATGGTAATGCCACTCGTAGGCATGTTAAGTGGGGGTGTAGATTTTTCTGATAAGGTACTGACGTTAAAAGCTGCAACCGCTGAAGTAAAAGACGCTGCCGGTCAGGTAGTAACTGCCGCGAGTCCGGCCGTAGACGTGAAATACGGAGCTTTTATTACCAGTCTGATTGACTTTATCATCATATCTTTTGTAGTATTTATGATTATCAAGGCGATTAACCGCCTGAAGTCAGAAGCCCCTGCGCCCCCTCCTCCGGGCCCCTCTTCCACTGACAAGTTGCTGATGGAAATCCGGGATGCCCTGAAAAAATAAAGGAAATCGGGCCGGGATGCTAATTTGGTGGATAACTTGCTTATCTGCAGGTTCCCTTCTTGCCTTAATTCGTTTTTCTTTGTGCCAAAATTGACGCTTTGTGAATCAGTCGAGCTATCAGATTAAATTAGAGCAGTTTGAAGGTCCTTTTGACCTGCTGTTGTTTTTCATAGAAAGGGATGAGTTGGATATTTATAATATTCCCATTACCCGGATCATCAATGATTTTCTGGAATTCATACATCAAAGTGAGAAATTGAACATAGAGCTCAGCAGTGAGTTCATTTTATTTGTTTCTACCCTAATGCGCATCAAGGCACGCCTTCTGTTGCCTCGCAAGGAACTGGATGCCGCCGGTAATGAAATTGATCCGCGGCAGGAACTGATCGATAAGATCCTGGAATATAAAAAATTCAAGGAAGCAGCTATCAAAATGGCTGAAATGGAAGCTGAAAGGATGCTGATGATCAAGCGGGGTAACCTACAAAAAGAACTTTCTCTTTTGGGCGAAGAGGCGGCTGAGGGAACGGAAATTCAAAACATCACTTTATTCAAATTGATGAAGTCATTTGAGAAAGTGATGCAAAAAATGCAGGAACGGCAGAATAGGCCGGTTCACACCGTGGTGCCCTATAATTATACCATGGAGGGCAGCCGGGATTACATGCTTGACCTGCTTTCCAGGGAGAAAATGGTTTCTTTCGAGAAAATTTTTGATGTCTGTGATAACAAGATTCATGCGATCTTCCTCTTTCTCTCTATCCTGGAGCTGGCACAACAAAAATATATGCGCCTGAGTGTTGGGCCGGGCATGAATAATTTCCTGGTGGAATGGAATGAAAACAGAGAAGCAGACATAGAGGCGGAAGCCAATGCCAATATAGAGTCAACAGAATCTTCAACCGATACGCCATCAGAGGAAATCAGCGCTTCCTGATTTTTTATCCGAGTACAGTAACTTTTTCCCTCATCAAAGCCAGTACGGCTTCTTCAATGGCCTGTGCATCATACTCGCATTCCCGGTGTAATTCCTTCGGGGTACCATGCTCCACCAGTTTGTCTGGAATTCCGAGAATAGTAATTTCAGCATGATACCGGTGTTTATTCATGAATTCCAGCACAGCTGACCCAAAACCACCGACTACCGTTCCATCTTCAACCGTAACTACTTTTGAATACCGGGCGAATACTTCATGTAAAAGTTCTTCATCAATTGGCTTCACAAATCTGAGATCGTAATGGGCCGGATCAATGCCCTGCGTTCTTAATTGGCGAATGGCAGCCTGAGCAAAATTTCCCGGATGACCCAGGCTCAGGATGGCTACATCAGTTCCCGATTTCAGGCGACGACCTTTGCCAATTTGAACTGACTCCAAAGGTGTTCTCCATTCCGGCATAACCCCTTCACCTCGTGGATATCGGATGACGAAGGGTAATTGATTCTCGGGAAGTTGCGCCGTATACATCAGGTTGCGCAATTCCTGCTCATTCATTGGGGCGCTGATGATCATATTCGGAATACACCTGAAAAACGCAATATCATAACAACCATGGTGGGTCGGACCATCTTCGCCTACCAGACCAGCCCTGTCTAAGCAGAAGATAACGGGCAGTTTTTGAATGGCCACATCGTGTACCACCTGATCATATCCCCTTTGAATGAAAGATGAATAAATGTTACAGAAAACTTTCATTCCCTGGGTGGCGAGGCCGGCACTAACTGTTACCGCATGCTGCTCACAAATGCCAACATCAAAAGCCCGGTGCGGCATTTTCTCCATCATAATTTTGAGAGAAGATCCACTGGGCATGGCAGGTGTGATACCCATCACCGCCGGATTCTTTTCAGCCAGTTCAACAATGGTATGACCGAATACATCCTGGTATTTTGGAGGTTGTGGGGTTGGGATAGATTTCCGATAAATTTCTCCCGTCAGTTTATCGAAAAGTCCGGGCGCATGCCATTTGGTCTGATCTTTTTCAGCCAGGGCATACCCTTTTCCTTTGGTAGTTATGATATGCAGGAGTTTGGGACCGGGTATATCTCTCAAATCTTTGAGGGTATCTACCAGTTTGGTGATATTATGACCATCGATAGGACCAAAATACCTCAGTTTCAGGGCTTCAAATAAATTGCTGCTATTGCTGACGAGCCCTTTAAGACTGGCTTCCAGCTTGCTGGCCATGGACTTGCTGAATTGTTCTCCAACGGGTAGTTTCCCCAGAAGATTCCAGACTTCATCCCGCACTTTGTTATAGGTAGGGGAAGTACTGATATCGGTCAGGTATTCTTTGAGTGCCCCGACATTCGGGTCAATGCTCATGCAATTATCGTTGAGTATAATCAGCAGATCACTGTCCGCCACACCCGCATGGTTCATGGCTTCGAATGCCATACCCGCGGTCATCGACCCATCGCCGATCACAGCAACAGATTTCCTGTTCTCTCCTTTGTATTTGGCTGCAATGGCCATACCTAAGGCAGCAGAAATAGAGGTAGATGAATGGCCCACTCCGAAAGTATCAAATTCACTTTCACTTCTTTTCGGAAATCCACTCAAACCCTTGTATTTGCGGTTGGTGACAAAGTTGTCTCTTCTACCGGTCAGAATTTTATGTCCGTATGCCTGGTGACCCACATCCCATACCAGCTGGTCATAAGGGGTCTGGTAAACATAATGCAGGGCTACTGATAATTCTACTACTCCCAGACTGGCAGCGAAATGTCCTCCATGAACACTTACCACATCAATGATAAATTGGCGTAATTCCTCACAAACCTGGAACAATTGTTCCCTGGGTAGCTTTTTCAGATCATCCGGGTGATTGATTTGCTGGAGAAGTGGGCCGGGAGTGATGGTCATGAAAATGAGGTTTAAATAGCAAAATTAAGCATAATAACTTGAGCAGTCACACCAATTCATATTGGAGAAAACCGCCCTAAAAATTACAACAACTCCCATTTACAAAAGTTTAGCCCGGGAGGTGCTGATTTTTCACCAGATAGCCGCTTTTTTGACCATTGGTCCTTAATTTGAGCTGTTTCCGGCTTCCCGGGGGTTAAATTTGCGATTATGCGGAATAGGAATACGTTGTATTGGTTTTGTCAGATTTCGGGCTGGACACTCTATGGCCTAACCCTTATCTTCTTTGCTTATATCTTCAATAACCGGAACAATGATGTTTTATTCCCCCGGATTATTGTAACCATTTTGGTTGGCTTGCTCTCCACTCATTTATTGCGGAGCATGATTGTTCGGCTCGGATTAAGACCCCCCATCAGTTCTACTAACTGGTGGAAACTGGTAGCGACCATTGCCGGAACCATTCTATTTTTTAACCTCACCAATAGTTCGGTAGTAGAGTGGCTGGGATTATTTGATCCTGCTACCAAGGTATCAGTCAATACCCGATTCGTTTTCAATTTAATTTTTGATTCTCCTCTTATCATTGTCTGGCTATCGATTTATTATATCTGGCATTACATTGAATTGTCTTCTCAAAATGAAATTCAACGCGTCCGATTGCAAACCCTGGTAAAGGAACTGGAGCTAAAGACCATCAAATCTCATATCAACCCCCACTTTATTTTCAACGCATTGAACAGCATCCGAGCACTGGTGGATGAGAATCCGGTAAGAGCAAGAACGGCGATTACTGAACTCAGCAATATTTTGCGAAGTAGCATGCAAATGGAGAAAGCCGAGACTATTTCTCTGGAAAAAGAATTAAACATTGTAAAAGATTATTTGGCTCTCGAGCAGATTCGATTTGAAGATCGACTTGCTGTAGAATATGACATTGATGAAGATACCCTCGACCAACCGGTACCCCCCATGATGCTGCAAACACTGGTAGAAAATGCTATCAAGCACGGTATTAGTCGGGAAAAATGTGGTGGACTGGTTCGCATTGTTTCGGATAACAGGGAGGGAAAACATAAGCTAATCGTTGAAAATACGGGCAGCTTATCGAATCAGGGAATTTCTCCTCTTCCCACAGTGAATGGCAGCATTGAGAATGGACAGGGTTTTGGAATCGATGGAACCCTGCACCGGCTTCAATTGATGTATGGAAACAAAGCATCTTTTGAAATAAAAAATACCGGGGAAGGGTTGGTTCGCGCTGAAATATCACTTCCCATGATTGAAATACCTGTATTACGATAATCCAAAAGTTTACCTATGGCCATCAAAGCAATTATCATCGACGATGAGCGGCTTGCCAGAAATGAGTTAAAAAAATTATTATTGACTCATGCTGAAATAGAAGTAGTGGATGAGGCCGCTAACGCGGATGAAGGGATAGAAAAAATTGAGTTATTACATCCCGACCTCATTTTTCTTGACATTCAGATGCCCGGTAAAAATGGCTTTGACCTGCTGATGGAATTGGAAAAACCTCCGCGGGTAATCTTCACTACTGCGTATGATGAATATGCTATCAAAGCATTTGAAGTCAATGCACTCGACTATCTGCTGAAACCCATTGAACCCAGGCGGCTGGGGGAAGCCTTACAGAAATTACAGGCAGAGATGTTAAAAGATAATCCTGCCCTGGCTCAATCCAATCGGGGGCCGCTCACGGAACTAGATCAGGTCTTTGTAAAAGATGGGGAGCGTTGCTGGTTTGTAAAGTTGGGTGAAATTCGGCTTTTTGAAAGCGTGGGTAACTATGCGAAAGTATATTTCGGTACCAATAAGCCACTCATCCTGAAATCACTAAATGCCCTGGAAGAGCGCCTGGATGACAGAATGTTCTTTCGCGCCAATCGAAAACATATCATCAACTTGCGCTGGATTGAAAAAATTGAGCCCTATTTTAACGGGGGACTACTGGTAGAATTGAAGGGGGGTGAAAAGGTAGAAGTCAGCCGCCGCCAGACCGTCAAGTTTAAGGAGATGATGAGCTTGTAATGCCTTGTTCCGCCTTGTAATTTATTCTTATCTTTCAGCTATGAGAAAATTATTCATAGCAGTGTTGTGTCTGACAATTCAGATACAACTGCCTGCACAATCAATTGACCGTTATTTTAGCAAACAAGAAGTGGCACGAATAGAAGGGGTCCTGGCTTCCGATGAAATGCAGGGACGACGTGCTTTTACGCCGGGTATAGACAAGGCAGCTGCTTTTATCGCAGAAGAATTTCGCTCGGCCAAACTGATGCCTTACCCGGGAACCAATGGCTATTTACAGTCCTTCTCTCTATTGCGCCCCCGGCTGATTAGTCTGCAGGTAAAGTTCAATGGTGAGCCGGCTGATACGAAGCAGGTTATCGTATTCACCTCCAAGGATACGCTTCAGGTAACCCAGCAATCGAACTATCAGCAAGTAAAGATTGCTGCCGGAGAAAATTTCATGACAGCAGCCAGAAAATACCTGGGTGCTAAAGGAAATTATCTAGTAGTAGTGGATACTGCACATGCCCGTTCCTTTGGAAATCTCACCCGC
>JBIIRN010000297.1:0-2588 GCA_044341525.1 Sediminibacterium sp.
GAAATACTGGGATTAGGAGACGAACTCATTCATACCGCCGCAGCTGAAACCAACCTTACTCCGGTTCGGCTGACCAATGAAAGAGGGAGGACCCTCCTTCAACTAAAGCAGATGGCGGAAATGTTACAACAAAACAACTGGCAGGAAGTAATTTGTCATATTCCTCCGGCAGATCAACCTGCCGCACATCCTGATATCCGACGCATGCTTTTTCCATTAGGTCCGGTAGTGGTTTTTGGCTCCAGCAACTTCCCCTTTGCCTATTCTACTGCCGGTGGTGATACCGCCAGTGCCCTCGCTGCCGGTTGTTCCGTTGTTGTGAAAGCCCATCCTGCACATCTCAAAACTTCTTGTCTCGTTGCATCTGCCATTCAGCGTGCAGTTTCAGCAACAGCAATGCCTCCTCATGTATTTCAACACGTCGAAGAGGTTTCTTTTGAGGCAGGGAAATTATTGGTACAACATCCACAAACAGCCGCCGTTGGTTTCACCGGTTCCTTCTCAGGAGGGAAAGCCCTATGGGATTATGCCGCCGCAAGACCTTCCCCCATACCTGTTTTTGCCGAGATGGGCAGCATTAATCCGGTGTTGATTTTTCCAGATTATCTTCGCTCCAATACCCACCATTTGGCTGAAATCTATGCCAGCTCTATTACCCTGGGGGTAGGTCAGTTCTGTACAAACCCCGGGTTACTCATCGTTTCAGCGGGAGAGGGCCTTAGTATTTTTATTGAATCATTGGCACAAAAAATGGCTGCAGTTCCCCCTGCTTCCATGTTACACCCGGGCATTGCTCATTCGTTTGCATCCAAGTCTTCACATGCCCTCTCTGTCGATGGTGTAGAGCTGATTACTTCCCATTCCGTTTCAGACATGCAAGGCTTGGTACAACCCCTATTGGCCAAAGTATCAGCCGATATCTTTTTGCAGCATCCTATTTTGCAGGAAGAAGTATTTGGACCCTACTCCTTATTGGTCATCTGTAACAATCCTGCACAAATGAAACAGGTACTTGATAGTGTTCAGGGACAACTTACGGTTTCTTTGATGGCAACTGAGAAGGATTGGAAAGCGCATGCTGAATTCCTGCAGACAGCTATACAGACCGCCGGTCGAATCATTTGCAATGGAGTACCCACCGGTGTGGAAGTATGTTCGGCCATGGTTCATGGCGGCCCTTTTCCCGCTACAACAGATAGCCGTTTCACTGCAGTCGGAATACAATCAGTTAGAAGATGGCTTCGTCCGGTTGCATTCCAGAATTTTCCGGAAGACTGGTTACCCGAACCATTGAAAATAAATGGTGAAAATTAATCAGCATAACTAACTGCTGACAGTAATAAACTACTACAGTCTTTAATTAGCAGGGATTCTCTTATCTGACGGGTCTTCCGTTGCTTTTGAAAAATAAAAACTGATTAATAAAGAGAGCAGGTGATATACTATTAAAAAATTAATAGCTCCCGGAAGCCGCGTAGAAAGCTGGAACCAATCACCGGTGCTAAATATGATGCCAACCGCATAGATGCCTTTAAACAGATCCCACAGATAAAAATACATAACCTCCGTACAAGAAGATACCCGGACTTCCAATTGCTGCAATGTTCCCGAAAAAATGAATCAGCATGAGCAGAAGCATCAACATCTGTACCCAGATCCATGCCGAAAAAACAGAAGTAGCGGGGGTATCATATTTAGAAAAATGATAAACATCTTCAATTTTATAAACCGGATATTGTTTACTCACATCTTCCGGTCTCCAGCCGGTGGGCATGAACCAAATCCGAAGTTTGTCCCTCCAGCTTTTCGTTCTCCAGGCATCCTTCATCAATAACCAAACATGCAGAAAATTAATCTTGATAGGATTCCAGGTTGCTACCGGTCTGGTTATTCCATAAACAGGCGGTACCGCATCCAGTTCTTCCTGAAAAGTACCAAAGAGTTTATCCCAGATGATAAAAATCTGACTGAAATTTCTATCCATGTATTCCGGGTTAATGGCATGATGTACCCGATGATGCGAAGGGGTTACAATGATATGTTCCAGCCAACCCATTTTATTGATGTGGCGGGTATGGTACCAGAACTGCGCAAAAAGATGCAATGGTGCAACTATCGCGATGACTTTTGCGGGTACACCAAGTAAAGCAGCAGGTAACAGAAAAATAGTAAAGATGCGAACAATGGAAGAAATACTCTGACGCAAGGCACAGGCAAGATTAAATTCTTCACTGCTGTGATGCACCAGGTGAGCATTCCAGAAGAAGTTGACGCGGTGTTGAATTCGATGAACCCAGTATCCCATAAAATCCAATGCAACAAATGCAACAAAATACATCCAGAAAGCAGATTGTATTTTCACCAAAGCCCAATGTTGCACCATCCATTCATAGGAGAGTAGTACTATGCTTAAGCCCAACACGTCTTTAGTAACATTGGTGAGTCCGGAACTCAAGCTCGAAATCATATCCATGTTCCGAACTGTATCCTTTCCCCGATAAACACCATACATTTTTTCTGCCAGCACCAGCAACAGAAAAATGGGCATCGCAATCAATAAAATTTTTCCGTAAGTTTCCATATTATTT
>JBIIRN010000287.1:0-2766 GCA_044341525.1 Sediminibacterium sp.
TCCCCCTTACCACCCCATTTTCCCCTCCTGCCCGATTCAAAGAGCCTGCTTTTTCCGGTATAGACGGACATACCTGTGGAAATCCTGTAAGGGTAGTGGCTGCAGGCGGACCGGCATTGGAAGGGAAAGACATGAGTGAAAAGCGTCAACATTTCCTGCAACATTATGATTGGATCAGAAAAGGACTCATGTTTGAACCTCGCGGGCATGATATGATGAGCGGTAGCATATTATATCCTCCCCATGATCATAACAATGATGTGGCCGTACTGTTCATAGAAACCAGCGGTTGCCTCCCCATGTGCGGACATGGTACCATTGGCACAGTTACCATTGCCTTGCAGGAAGGATTAATCCATCCCAAAACGCCGGGAGTGCTGCGTTTGGAAACACCGGCCGGATTAATCACCGTATACTACACTATGAAGGGTAAGCAGGTTACTGCGGTCAAAATCATCAATATTCCCTCTTTCTTAGATCAATCCGGATTAGAGGTTGAATGTGCCGGATTGGGAAAATTAATCGTGGATGTCGCCTACGGCGGAAATTTTTATGCCATCGTTGACCCCCAGGAAAATTTTTCAGGTATAGAAAATTATACCGCTTCCGATCTGATCAACTGGGCCCGGCAACTTCGGACAGCCATTAATCAGCAATACCAATTCATTCACTCCGAAAATTCAACTATCAGGGGCTGTTCGCATATTTTATGGTCAGGCAAGGTGATGAATCCGGCATCCCATGCCCGTAATGCGGTATTCTATGGAGATAAAGCCATCGATCGATCCCCCTGCGGAACAGGTACCTCGGCCCGTATGGCACAGTGGTTTGCGAAAGGTCTCCTTCACCCGGGAGATACATTCATACATGAAAGTATCATCGGTTCAACCTTCACCGGAACCATCGAAGGAACTACCCGGGTTGGAAATAAGGAAGCCATTATTCCTGGTATCGAAGGTTGGGCCAAAGTTTACGGACACAATATCATAACCATCGATAAGGAGGATGATCCCTATGCCTTCGGTTTTCAAGTAGTATAATTGTATGCCATGCAAGTAGTGATTATTGGTGGGGGAATCATCGGTTGGAGCAGTGCCTGGTTTCTGCACCAGGCCGGTCATCAGGTAACAATTTTAGATAAGGCAGATTCCTTGCCCAATTGTTCACATGGCAATGCCGGTTATGTTTGTCCAAGCCATTTTATTCCACTCGCTACACCCGGTATCGTTCAGCAAGGTCTTCGCTGGATGCTCAATCCGGAAAGTCCCTTCTACATTCAACCCCGTTTCAACCTTGATTTAATTCGCTGGGGATGGCACTTCATACGTTCTGCCAACGAACGAAAGGTACAGGAAGCCGCACAGCCATTGCGTGATATTGCCTGGTACAGTCAAACCCTGTATGAACAATGGGCAGCTCAAGCTCCATTTAATTTTGGGTATGAAAAAAAAGGTTTGCTGGAAGTATTTCAAACAAGTTCTGTAAAACACCATGCAGAACAGACCTGTGAGAAAGCCCGCCGGTTAGGATTAGAAGGTACTAGAATACTGACAGTAGAAGAATTGAAGGAAAAAGAACCCGACCTTGATTTCAATGCCATAGGTGCCCTCTGGTTCCCGGGAGATGCCCATCTTTCACCCGCCCTTTTAATGCAACAGTTGAAAGACCAACTTATGCTTGTAGGTGTCAAGTTGATCAGAGAGGAGGCTACAGGATTTATGTATGAAGGAAACAGATTGATTGCTGTTAGTACCCAACTGAATACTTATCCGGCTGATATTTTGGTGCTGGCAGCAGGTTCCTGGAGTCCGAACTTAGCCCGTCAGCTGGATATTCCGTTGCCACTGGTGGCAGGAAGGGGCTATTCATTGACCATGAGCAATGAACAATTTCGACTTCGACATCCGGTTATCTTAACTGAAGGCAGGGTAGCACTCACGCCCTTAATGAATCGGCAACTGCGTATCGGTGGAACCATGGAAATTGTTCCTACTGAAACACCTCCGAATTTCAAACGAATGAAAGGCGTACTGCGTGCAGTCAAAGAATTTATTCCTGCACAAGACATAGCTTTTCCCGTTGCTAAAGATATCTGGTATGGCTACCGACCCTGCTCGGCAGATGGACTCCCCTTCATAGGCCGACCGGCGCGATGGAGCAACCTGATTGTGGCTACAGGGCATGCCATGATTGGCTTGAGCCTGGGTGCAGGGACCGGAAAACTTGTAGCAGATCTCGTAGATGAAAAAAAGACGGAGGTCAATCTCCAACCCTTCCATCCCGACAGATTCAGGTAATTAATTACATCAGAGATTAATCCCTTAGTTGCTGCCTTAATTGTACTTTTGTATATCATGCGAGCCCAAGTACAGCAGATACCCTATCAGGATACCGGATATTTTACCCCAATTGTGGCTGCCTACCTGCAGGGTGACCCTGTTTTGAATCCATTTTACGCACATGCACCTAATTGGGAAGGTATAAAAAATGCACTCTTTGCCCGAAACCAGTTTCCTGTTGATAGAAAATTATTGGTGGAGATTCTTCAGGAACAATATGCGGCATGTAAACCTATACCAGCTGTTCAAAAGAACATCGCTCAACTGTCAGCCGACAAGACCTTTACAGTAGCCACAGCCCACCAGCCCAATCTGTTTACTGGCCCCCTCTACTTTATTTACAAATGTCTGCATACCATTCAACTGGCCAGAGAAATACAACAACGATATCCTGATTATTCCATCGTTCCTGTTTATTATATGGGAT
>JBIIRN010000142.1:0-5354 GCA_044341525.1 Sediminibacterium sp.
GGAATGTATCTCCCCTTAAACCAATTCGCATGGCTTCCAGTGGAATGATTTCGTGAGGCGCAATATTCCCAAGATTGGCATTACAACCCACCAATTCCAGAAAATAGAGTTGCTGTGCCTTCTGAGGGGCTTCCCAAATGATTTTCTCAGCCGGAATTTGGGTAAGTATTTCCTGCACCAGTCCTTCTCTTACTTCGCCGCTCCCTCTATAAATACCAACATTACCTGCTTCCCTTGCTTCAGCAATTACATAACTGGAGCCGGCCTCCAATTCTGCCCGCATCAATTCAATCCACTTATAGGGCGGTATGATATGAGCAGCATCTTTGCTCCCTACTTCACTCAATACGGTAAAATGTTTAGTCAATTTCTCTATGTAGCCGCATTTTTCTGCGTGAGGTATGCTGATGGATCCATCGCTGACTTCAACATGGTTAATACCAAAATCCTTGCAAACTGCGATAAAATCATCAAACTGGTTTCTGATCAGAAAGGCCTCAAAAAGAGTACCCCCGAAATATATCGGCATTTGAGCATCCTGATAAACCTTGATTTTTTCTCGCAGGCGTGGAGTTACAAAAGAAGTTCCGAATCCCAGTTTTACCAAATCCGTGTGTGGGTAACCTACACTTAAAAAGTCTTCTACTTCGCGAATACTGAGTCCCTTATCCATTACCATAGTAATACCATTCACTCTGGGCCGCTGTGTCCGCTGGGGAATTTTAGACAAATGATAATTCATGCAATTTTTGTTTCTCGGACAAAAATAATATAAAGGGAACAAACCCCCTTTAGATTATACAGATCAATCCTTTTTCTTCTTTCGGGGTGTTTTCTTATATCGGGCAATTAAATCAACCACTTGCAGATTTCTTAGGATAGAAGGATTAAGGTCAATGAATTTTTTCAAGTGACGGGGGGCCTTTTCAAGGGCAAGTTCCAGTTGTAACAAGGCCTCTTTAGATCGACCCATATTGAACAACGCCGTACTATAATAAAAAAGGAATAAAGGTTTTCCGTCGGTGATCTTTAGTGCCTGGAGGCTCCGCTCCATCATTTCTTCAGCTCTGCCCGCAGCTAACAAACATTTCAGCAGGGCCTCCCATCCGGGCAGAAAACGAGGTTTCTGGTGGATAACCTCCCCGAAATACTGCGTAGCCTCCTTGTATTGCCGGAGATGTAAATAACATTCCCCCATAGCCAGGTTGAATTCAGGAACATGACGGGTGATCCGCATGGCATTTTCCAGGTGCTTCAATGCGGTTTGCCATTGCTCCTCCAACATATAGGTAACTGCTACTTTATAGTGCAGCTTACAATCGGAAGCATTCAGGTGAACGGCTTTTTTATAGTTGAACCTGGCTTGTGCATATTGTCCCATCTTATGATAACAATGACCGATGGCTTCATAGATCAATTCCTCGGGACGATTCAGCTCGAGCACTTTTTCCAATACTTCGATGGCTTCCTTGTATTTTCTCAATCGCAGATAGGCATCTCCCATATTGCGATAAGCATAGTCGAATTTTTCATCAATGGCAACTGCATACTGGTAAGCGTCAATCGACTTTTCATATAATTTCAGACCCTGATAAGCTGCTGCCAGATTGAACCAGGCAAGCTCACTAAAAGGATGTTCATCCAGGATTCGCTGATGCAAGGCAATGCTTTCCTCATTTCGACCAGTAAAATCTGTCCAAAAACAAATTTTGTACAGCGCCTCTTCATTCAGGGGGTCTTGACCCAGGATTAACAACAGACAATCAAAAACCTTATCAAATTCTTCGTAATCATCATATACATCAGCCAACTCAAATAATAAGTCGATTCTCTCTTCTCCACTAAACAAATCAAGGGCATCTTCCAGTAACTCCACAGCTCTTTCCGGTTTGTCGAGCGCCAAGTAAGCATCTGTCTTTAAAATATAGAGATTGATATCGGTAGGATCATACAAGGCAGCAGTATCCAGCACATCCAGGGCCTCCTTGTATTTGCGGGTAGCTAATAACAAATCAGCTTTTTTTATCATAAGTTGGGAAGAATAGGGAAATTGCTGCAAACCCATATCGGCAGCTTCCATTGCCGCCGGCAGTTGATCCCCATCATCAAAATAATCTATAACTCGTTCAAAATCATCCTCTTCTAATAAAAAATGCTGCTTGCCATTCAGTAACTGTCGATACTGTTGTAACAGCTCCCCCATTGATTCCCGGTCTTCACTGTGTGGTTTTTCGGACATTTCCAGAGGTTTGATACAAATAAATCATTTTTGGCAAGAAATTTGTCATTTACTTATGAACATTTGCACATTGTTAATGTTTAGTTAAAGCAAGTTTTGGAGATTTGTTAAAATTTATATACTTTTGTAATACATGAAAAGCCAAAATCCATTTTTAAAGGTCCTTTTTGTAATTCTCCTCATAGGTGTGCAATTCACTTATGCGGCGTTTACTTTAACAGGACTGACCGACGAAAAATCCAAATCCGCCAAGTACTCTCTTCGCAATCTGAGTAACTTGTCTTCCAAAGGCTTAAATTTTTCTTCACTTCGTCTTTCAATGCCATTGAAGGGAGTGCAGAATTTTACCACAAGCCGTCCCGGAAGTATGCTGGAGTCTAATTCCATGATGCGTTATGGATATGGGAACACCACCTATATCTACAATTATCATGTAGTTATTAAGGCGCCAAAATTCAAGACGCCTTCTCCCGATTTTCGTTAATCAGTAATGTTTTCAAATCAAGGATGATGTCTCGGTATTAACCCGACCATTATTTCATTGCCCAATGGCGAGCAATACTATTTTTCCAGTATTCTATACCCGCTGGTAGGTATATCAAATCGTGAAGCCGGTACAGGACTAAAACTGATGCGCGAGGCTGTATAAGTTACAGTATGCTTGTTTTGTCGCACCGTGTACTGCAAAACAAAGCCCGGAACATCTTTAAAAGCGAGTTCAAATTCCCGTACAGAAGGTGCGATGGTTGTAGTATAATATACCAGGTACTCACTTCCATCTTTTAGCTTCATTTGCAGACTTTTACAGTCATACCCAATGATCGTTTTAAAGGTATTTAAAAATGTCACCTGGATGCTGTCATATTTTTTCAATTCCTGTTGCCAATCATTGCCTGCTAAACGGGTAATGAATTTGTTGGTTCCAATTTCCCGCAATACAACTGCCTGCTGATTGGATTTATCGTAAATAAAGGACTGAAGGAATCCCGGACTTTCCATATCAACTCGCAGATCATTTCCTTTAATAAATACTTTCTTGTTGCCACTGAAAACAGCTGTCTCTGTTCCCCTTTCATTCCATCCACTATCCGGCTGCACACGATATTCTACAGCACACTCTGCCACCACGCGTTGTGCATTTACGCCGGAACCAATTAGGATCAATCCGAACATAGCCAATACAAGCACTCCTCGTCTCATGATTGATTATTTGAAGAACAGGTGAAAAGGGGCGCCGTTGCCCCTGAATTATTTTTTCTTACCGTCAGTCTTAGATTTCAGGTCCTGCAATTTTTTCTGACTTTCCAGCATCTGCTCATATCGCTCCTGAAATTTACTCTTTTTCTTAGGGGTTTTTCGCTTGATAGCAATCTCAGCTAAAATCTTATCATGATTGATGATATATCGCTGAATAACGAATTGGAGGCCTAAAGTAATAATATTCGACACTGTATAATACCAGGTAAGAGCCGAAGGCAGCTTGTTGAAAATAAACAGCAACATGAAAGGAAATATATAGGGCATGTACTTGAGAGCAGGATTATCCTGGGTGGGTGTCATTGCCATATTATAGATAGATATCAGGAAGCTGGTCAACACGGCTGTAATCGTAAACAGACTCACATGCGCCCCATAAGCCGGAATAGAGAACGGAAGGGTTAAGATAGAATCATAGGTAGATAAATCATTGCTCCACAAAAATGATTGTCCCCGAAGTGCAATATTTGAATTGAAAAAACTATACAATGCAAAGAATATAGGAATCTGCAATAAAGCGGGTATACAACCTCCCAGTGGGTTCACGCCGGCTTCCCGGAATAGTTTCATCTGCTCCATGGCAAATCCCTGCTGGTCTTCTCCAAATTTTTTCTTCAATGTATCTAATTCAGGGCGTAGAACTTTCATTTTGGCACCACTTAGATAACTGCTATAGGTAAGCGGGGAAGTGATTAGTCTAATAAACAGTGTCAACAACAATACTACCCAGCCATAATTGGCAACCCAACCGGAAAAGAAGTTAAATACCGGCATAATGACATACTTATTAATCGGTCTCACAAAGGAGTACATATTCCTACCTAGGTCAACGATTTTTTCCATTTCCGGGGCTTCCTTCTGTAAAATGTAAAAATCATTGGGTCCATAGTATAAACGAAGGGGCAAACTCATTGAAGTATTGGCAGCAGGGGTTGTTTGCAAAGACACATCCGCATCCGCCAGTTGGCGGGAAGAATCAGTTTTTCGCTCCCACTTGATTCCACCTCCTTTGAATGATTGATCGCTGATAAGGGTGACATTAAAAAATTGCTGCACCATACTCACCCATTGTACGGGTTGTGAGAAAGTCCATTCATTCTTAGCAGAGATAAAATCAAATTTATTGCCCTCAGAAAAACACATATTTGACATCTGGCGCTCATATTCATAAGTGCCTTCCTGCTGAAAGCTCGCGCCCTTCCATTGTAACTGAACCACACCATTGTTCAACAACTGCCCGGCCCCATTGATATCGATCTTCCAGTCAATATGATACACATCTTTTTCAAGAATATATTGATGCCGCAAAGATTTTCCACTACCATCGGCTAATTCAAAGGTGACTGATTGACCACCATTGGGTGTAGTAGTAACCTGTTGTGCTGTAAAAATTAATTGTGAACTGGATGCAGCCACATTCGGGGCTGTATTGATTGAATAACCAATCGAACTTTGCTCCCCCAGCACGACGGTTTTCCCCTGACTGGTTTTATATTTTTTAAGTTCTACCCGACTGACACGAGCTCCCTTATTACTAAGAAAAACTTTCACCAGGTCATTTTCCAAAACAACTTCTTGTTCTGTTGCCAGCGCATTCGCTGCAAAGGTTCCGGCGACAGCGATGCGGGAGGCAGAATCACGGCGCAGTGAATCCAACCGAGCCAGGGTAGCATCTGCAGGAATTCGCAGTTTTGCCTGGGCCTTCCGAACAGAATCCTGTTGTTTTTGCTGAATAGCCTGCCACTCCATGCTTTGTTTATTCGTATACCAGAAATAAACAAAAAACAAGACCCCCAATAAAATAAACCCAATGACCGTGTTCTTATCTGTATTCATACCGAAGTAGGTTGAGCCGCAA
>JBIIRN010000143.1:0-5297 GCA_044341525.1 Sediminibacterium sp.
GAAGTAGGCCACATTCCTGGGTCTGTTTTCGAAACAGATAACTCCATATTTATAGGCGCTGTCATAGTAACTATTATCAATACTGGCATTCTCATAATACCATCTCCCTTTAATAAATTCCGCATAAAACATGTAAGGATTTTCCTTCTTTACATTTTCGAACATGGCCATTCCCTCTTGAATCCTTTTTTCATTGAGCAGGTAACGACCTTTCATCAGACTAAGGGGTAAGCCCCACATGGTTACATTGGTGAGAGAGGGTAACTGATCATTGATATCAGTGGTTTTTTTGCTAACCACATCGGCATTGATATCCTCAAACATGGCGGACTGAACAATCATAGACTGATTGGTCTGATTGGCAATCCAGATGGTTCCCAAGGTAAGAACCAGAAAAATGGGTAAAAGAAATTTAAGTCGGTTGGAATAGGTTTTCGATTCGTTGGTGCGAAGCCGGTTAAGTCGCGCATTCTCTGCTGCGTTCAGTCCGTACAAGATGAAAAAATAGGTCTGCATGGTTGCTCTTTCCATGGGGAAATTCAAAAAAGCGTCGGTAAAGTAACCTGCCAATCCAATCAGTGATAAAAGGAGGGGAATTTTTTCATGATGGGGAATATCCTTGGAAAGAATATTTTTGAGCGAATAAAAAGGAAGCAGGATGAATACCAGCAAATAGGCAATTCCTCCCAGTATTCCACTTTCTCCAAAAGCTTCTATGAAATCATTGTGGGCATGTACACTCATAGAGTTATCGTCATTGGAGAACTGATCGAACTCCTGTGAAGTGATTTTCCAGTTACCGTAGCCGCGGCCTGTAAGCGGGTAGTGTTTGAATAGCTCAATTCCAACTGCCCAGATGCTTACGCGACCGGAGGATCCACGGTCAGATATATCGATTGAGCCAATTCGCTCACTAACTGACCCGAATGTACCGGGTTGTGCTCCTACGACTGTTCTTCTCTGGGTTTCAACTGTGATCTGTGAAATCATTACTGCCATTACAATAGGTACTAGAAACAGGGAGATATCCTGGAGCATTTTTCGTGCATCCTGGTGGCCCAGAAATTCATACACGCAAAAGGCGATGAATACGATTAATTGGAATAGAATTCCAATATAGGAAGAACGGGCATTGGCAAGTGCAATGGCATAGAGTGCCAGGAACAGAATAACCAGATTCAAAACCCGCTTCCACTTAGTTCCTTCATAGATGCAATAGAGTGCAAAGGGCAATTTAACTACGATGGCGCTGGCGAAAATGTTTTTATTTCCGGTTACTCCTTTCATGTTCACTACTGCACCATCGAAACCCATTTCCCCCACATCATTAAAAAATACCTGAAGTGCTTTGAAAACATTGTAGAACAAAATGAGTGAAACCACTTGTGCCAGAATGGGTAGGATACGGTTCGTTTGCAGCATCAGGCAAACAACACAGGCAAACGCAATGAAGGCAATGATGCAACGGGCATAACATACAATAAATTCATTTTTATTGAAAGCGAAGAAAAAGCTGAGACCCGACAAGATGCAGAATAGGGTATACATCATAGCCGGCGGCTGAGACAATGAGCTGCTGAACTGCTGGCTGATCTCACTGTTTCTGTTTTTGTTGGCAGTAAAAAGATAAGCTACTGCGAACAGGTTCACTACCCCGAGATAAAGCCATTGGGGTCCGTTGAAGTCTATGGATTCCCCCCTGGGAATAAAATCAACAAAAGTATACAGACAAAGAAGCACCAGACTGGCATAGTTCGTGCCGCTCAAACTATTGAAACTGACGGTTGTGGCTTTCTTTTCTTTCATGGAATCAGATTGGTTTTTTCGGGATGAGGTGGTAAGAATTGCCTCCGACTATTCTTACCCCTGCAAATGTAATAACGATAAAAAAAACGGAATATAACGGCAAGAGATGTTTTTTTTGTATTTTGGGGAAAATAAACCGTTAAATATGCCAACAGGAGTAGTAAAATGGTTCAATGATGCCAAGGGCTTCGGGTTCATTACCCCGGATGATGGAGGTGAGGATTTGTTTGCGCATTTCTCTGCCATCAACATGGGGGGATTCAAATCACTGAAAGAGGGTCAGAAAGTGAGTTTTGAGATAACCGATGGAAAGAAAGGCAAGCAGGCAGCCAATATTCAGCCTGCAGAATAAAATCAGGCCATTCCCGTTTCCTCCTTTCAATGACTCTTGTTTGGGAGTCATTTTAGTTTTCCCAGCAGGCAAGTCTGCTCATGACTTTCTTTTTATTAAAAGGATGGATGGAAAGCAACGCATACCCTCCACCGCGTAGTCGGGGTTCCTGGGAAAATGGTCGGGTCATTTCAAAACTGTGCACTCCCACTGTCAATGGCCCAAGCTTTATGGCAGCACCCAGCCAGACCTCACCTTGTTGGGTCAGTTGTACCGGTAAAAAAATACCCAAAGCCCTATTTTCCCAGCGTGGTGTGATGGCCAGAAGATTATTCTCCCGGGTTCGCCAATACCTGGAATTATTGTCTGATAGCAGATTCAGACTCAGATTGGTATTGATGTAAATCCCCCCGTAGATTTTTTTATCAAAATTGATGATCAACCTGGTGGGGAGACTGACTTTAAAAATACCGGTATAAGGGTTGACGACATTGAACAAGGAACTAACAGAATCTACCAGTGCTGTGAGGTCCGGCGCGCCGGTTATTTTATTTTCTATCATCGCGTCTGTGATCGGATAGATCGGGTCAGCCCAACTTCTTGAATAACTGGCAAACTGAAATCGGTTGGCTCCCAGATCCATCAGACTAACGCCCAATTTCCAGTTGTATTGAAGGAACTTTTTTCCTTCCTGCCCTTCCTCATCTTCACCCTCTTCATATCGAATGTATTCAGCACCCAGACTTAGCCCTAAAGATGTTTTCGATTGATTCATTACATCTTTAAAATTCTTCACATCATTGGTATAATCATATACGGATGAGAGTCCGAATCGTCCGCTTCCCCCTGTAAAAATATAGGCAGTATCCGGCGGACTTGTAATTTCCTGGTAAGTTACCTGACGCAGGTTGAAGAAGGCACCCGACATACCCTTCATGATTTGTAGGGTAACGCCGGCGCTCAATCGACCGCTGTTGTTGGAAAACATTACCCGGGATAGGTTGATATCCCCCTCTAGCCAGCCCTGATGTAAGATATGACCACCAATACTGGGTGTGGTTCGGTTATCTTGTAAAAAACTGAAGAGACTGGTTGTAGTATCAACAATATTTACCGGTAAGGTTCGGTAATGGTTATAGGTTCTGGCTCTTAGTCCGGCACTGATTGCCAGCCGTGGGCTAAGTTTTACCATGAAGTTCATCAAGCCAACATCCAGGTTGCCGTGCACCTGATGTCGCTGCAATCCGGGCCGAACCCTGATTCCGGTTGTATCTACCCATAAATTATTACTAAACACAGATAACTGTAGTCCCAATGGAGCCACCTCCCAGTCAAAAGCGCCCAGTACAGGAGAGGCAGGATTATTAAAACGAGCACTGCTGCCGGCATAGGGAGAACCATGAATCGCAAAATAGCTTTGGGCAGAGAGTGAATTGAAGGTAATGATGAATAAAATCAATAAAACTAGCCGGAGGGTTATGGATTTAATTTTGGTACCCATCAGAAGATTGACTTGAGTTTTGATGACCAGCTGATTGCTCCGATTTATTTCCTCAAAAGTAAAAGCAGAATTCATTACTTCTTGACATTTTTACAACTTTCTAACATAGTTTTCATCTCATTAAGCAACTAAAAGAAAAGAATCAATCAATGTGCGGAAAATTATTGCATTAAGATATGAGTACTAATACATGATTCATTTTTTTATAAAGATACCCAGACCCTAACAAATGATATTCTTATTCTGTTAAAAACCTGTCAAGGTTAGATTGGAGTCTTTTTTTATATTTAAATTTATTGATGATAAAATGCATTCAGTGAGCTCTTGCTGGCAGTGATTTTTAGTTTAAATATTGTAAAAACTAAATTGGGCTAACCCCAATCAAATAGAGAGAATATTTACCAGTATATAAAAAATGAAATAATGAAAACTGCACGAACCTTATTCAGCTTTTGGGTGGCTATGATTTTTTTGTTTTCTCTGTCTTCCTGTGGGAAGTCAACAGATAACCAGGTAAGTGTTGCAGTTCCTGCTGTCTTCAGCAAATTTTCAACTTCAGTTACTGTTTCTTCAGATGGAAACTATATTACTTTGAAGAGCAACGGGGTACCCGATCATAAAAGTTGTTATTTCCCGCTGACAGACAGCAGGTATGAGGCCTACAATGGAAGTAATCCGCTTTTTCAGAAAAATCCGAATAGTATTGGCACCAAAAATTTTGTATTCCGGATACCTGCTACTCCTTCTGAAGATCCATCACACCCTGCTACACCTTTGGGGCCTATTGGTATAGCGGTCAATGGAGTAGCTATTTATAATCAATATGCCGGCCCTAACCAACCTCTTACCAACGAGATCAATTCATTTGATCAGTACTTGGGGCATCCTGATCCAACGGCCACTTATCATTATCATATTGAACCAACGTATATCACCCAACAGAAAACCAAGTCTGCTTTGATTGGATTCCTGCTCGACGGATATCCGGTATATGGTCCACTGGAGAATGGAAAAACCATGGTCAGCGCTGATTTAGACTCTTATCACGGACATACCGCCCCCACCGCTGATTACCCCAATGGAATTTATCATTATCACGTCACTGCCGATGCCCCCTACATCAATGGTGTCGGCTTTTTTGGGAAAAAAGGGACTGTAACTCAATGGGTTTATCATTCTATGCCAGCTATTAAATATTTGCAGACACATTTTATCAACATTTTCAAATCCTAATTAACTTTTTGTATATGATTGCGTCTATTTATCAAAAGAAAGGTTCTACATTTACCCGTCTTTTTAGACAGATTAGATGCTATGGCAGTAAAAACAGTCTCAACGACAACTCCTGTCACCCTTACCAGTGACCCAATCAGTAAACGAGATGAACAAATTCGTCGTGCATTAAATGCTGCCCAGTATAAAAAATACAAGGAAACGGAAAATCAACTGCGAGCAACAATTACCAAGGAAGAACCGGATGATCTTAAATCGAATCACAGCGCTTCGGGTGAATTGGATCTTTAGCAGCATTTGTATCATTTCTGGTTTTTTTATCGCTTGTTCCAATTCCTCAAGCAGCTCGACCAACGACATATTCCCTTCCCAATCAGCACTCCCTTATTATTCTGAAGCATCCTTTACTCCTCACTGGAGGGAAGG
>JBIIRN010000015.1:0-17460 GCA_044341525.1 Sediminibacterium sp.
CACGGTGTTCACAAATAACCTGTAAATACCTTTCATGATTCAGGTTGCAAATTTCAACCTGATCTTCTGTTTCTATTGTCATATATGTGTCAAAAAAAGAAGAGAAAGAAAATGACAATAAACAGACAGTTGTTTTATTGATTAAGAGTTTACTCTTAAGTTGCTGGTCGCCTGACCAACAACCAATCAAATCATACCTATGCGCCTCTGGCGCAATTTCGAATTTCCTACCCTGAATTGATTTTTAAATTCAACTCCTCCGGAGTTGATAATTTTTGTACCCTATTCTTCTATTAATATGCCACCCGCCAAAGGCGGGTTTTTATTCTCTTCCGTTGTTGATCGCCTGACCAACAACCATAAAAAAACAGGGAGTAATTCAACTTGTCAATAAATGTTAAAATCAGTTCAGAATGCTCTAAACAGCTCTATTTTTGACATAAATTATTTGCTATGAAAAAATATTTAATCGCCGCAATTACAGTCCTGTCTTTTACTTTGATTAGTACTGCAACATTTGCCCAGTCGAACCCTGCACCTGCTGTTCGTTATGAATACAAACAAATCACTGCCATCGAATCGGTGGTGCCCGGTGGATTGGGAAGATCCCGAATTTTAACTACCGATGACAACGGTCAAACCAGGGAAAAGGAATTGAAAAATTTCTACAGCTTGGTGGGCATTAATTTTGATAATATCACCAATAACGACCGGGTAATTGTTGAACGGCTGAATGACTTCAGTAACGAAGGCTGGGAACTTTTTTCTGTAATTACAGGAAGCAACCAACAAGCTTCCGGAGGAAATAGTTCGGGTGGAATTTTTATTACCCGGTATATTTTCCGTCGGGCTAAATAAAAAATTCCCCGGGTCGACCAGCTAACCATTTTTTTTTCTTTCTCCGGCCTGCTCATTGATAGTGAGCGTACCAGGAAATTGATAGAAGCAAGCTCCTATTTATTTATTTTATAATGGATAGAGTTGATACTGTCTTTTAGAGGGTCGCTTTGCTGCGTTCTTAAAAGCAAAAGTTAAAAAATTGAAATAAAATTACCCCTATGAAATAATCGTGGATTCAGGCAGCATTTTTAGCTTAATTTGTATCATATATCTTCTTGAAAGGTCAAAACATGAAGTTTCTCCCACTGAAAATTACTAACCTACTGATAATCAGCGTATTATTAGTTTCTTGTGAGAAAGAATTCAGTCTCGAAAACGGAGGTTTCTCGATGACTGCCCGCGGAACCCTGTTGGATTCGTTAGGCAATTGCAAACAAATTAGCATTAACGGGTCGTACAAAGTGGATGTCAACCTAACGACTACCAACAACATTCAAGCAAAGGTGAACTTCATTACTACCGGTAAATACCTGATTGAATCAGATACATTGAACGGCATGTGGTTTAGGGACTCTGGATTTGTATTGAGTACCGGAGCAAAAACAGTAAGCATCAAAGGTTTTGGAAAACCCCTGCTGCCAAAGACTTCTGTATTCACCCTCAAGTTTAATGGTACTTACTGCAGTTTTGCCGTAACCACTTCCGGATCCGGCGGTTCGGGAGGAGGTGGTAATGATTATTTCCCCACCACTGAGGCGTCCAACTGGACTTACAAATACCTGCCTAATATCGGTATCTTGGATACCTTCCGGGTAACAGTTTCGGATGAAACTTTTGAGATTGATAGCCTGGAATATTTTCAGTTTGGCCGGTCCACGGGAGACACCTTTTATTTTGCGAAAAATTCAAACATCGGTAATTACTATGCCCTGAGCACCCCTGAGTTTGATTATGTCTACATTTTCGATTCAATACCGAACTTCCTTTTGCTCTATCCCTTTTTAAAAGAATCAGCAGCAGTCAATGAGTCTTGGGAAACAGCTGAATACGGAACTGTCAAATTACAAGCAAGTCCGGGTGTATATGAATATGGCGATACCAAATCTAAATTCACCATCATTTCAAAAAATTCCGTTCCCTATACTGTCGGGGGGAATACCTACCAAAATGTGATTGCTGTAAAAAGAGAAATCTGGTTCAAACCCACTCAGGGAACTTACCGGGTAATTTTAACAGGCATATCTTATTATGCCAAGGGATTCGGACTAATAGATCAGGTTATCGGACTCACCCCAAATACCCAATCGGTCTCGATTACTCGTCAGCCAACAATTTATTAAAGGAGGGGTCGGTTACTTACATAACCTGGTTCTTATCGCTTACTTCGGTATTGGTCACGATGGTATTGGAAATTTTCTCTTCGGCTCTCTTCATGAGGCGATTTTGAAACAGAAGTAATACAATTACACCGGTAGAAATGGAAGCATCCGCCAGATTGAATACAGGACGGAAAAACTCAAATTCCTGACCGCCCCAAACCGGCACCCAAGAAGGGAAATGTGCATTCGTAATGATGGGGAAATAGAGCATATCAACCACTTTCCCGTGCAACAGGGAGGCATAGCCACCTTCCGGAGGGAAAAAACGGGCCACATTTTGAGTAATGGGGTTGCTTTGCTCAAAAATCACTCCGTAGAAAAGACTGTCGATAAGATTGCCGAGCGCTCCAGCGTAAATCAGTGCGGCACAGATTAGAAACCCGTTGCTATATTTCTTTTTGATAAAATCACGAATCAGGAAGCTTCCCCAGATGACCGCCACCAGCCTAAATAAAGTGAGTGCAATTTTCCCAAGGTCACCGCCAAATTTCCAGCCCCAGGCCATTCCCTCATTCTCTACGAAATGTAGCCGGAACCAGTGATCCACCATCACATGTTCCTCGCCGGCATAATAATTCAATTTGATATAAAATTTCAGTGCCTGGTCTGCCAGCAGAATCAGGAGTATCAATAGAATCAATTGTTTTCCTTTCACGGTTTCAGATTTTTCAGCTGCAAATATAACATTTGCTGCATTAGTGCTTTAAACCAATAGCAGTATATCGGGAAGTATTCCAATTATTCTTCTATGTATACCCTTTTAACACGGCCACTGATACCAGTCATCATTTCATAAGTTATTGTTCCTGATTTTTTTGCCAATTCAGCAATCGAAATATTTCTTCCGAAAATCTCCACTTCCATCCCTATCCTTGCCTCCGGCACATCCGTTATATCAATCATGGTCATGTCCATACAAACATGACCCAAAACCTTGGCTCGCTTTCCAGCCACCATAACTTCGCCATTGCCATTTCCGAGTTGTCGGCTAAATCCATCAGCATAACCAATATTAATCACGGCAACTATTGTTTCTCGGCTAACGACTGTAGCCCTCCCGTATCCGATAGTTGATTCGGCAGGAACTTTACGGATTTGCGCAATGGTTGAAGTAAGTGTCGCAACCGGTTCCAAAGCTAGTTGTCCGGATACATCACCTCCATACATACCCATTCCTAATCTCACCATATCGAGTTGCGCTTCAGGATGACGCTGTATGGCTGAAGAATTGGCAATATGCCGTAAAAAAGTATAGCCCGTTGCCTCCTGAAGTAAGGTACAGCCCCGTTCAAATTCAGCTAATTGTTGTCGGGTAAAATCATCTGCCGCAGGATCTTCGCTCGCAACGAAATGGCTGAATACTGTTTGAACTCTGACCAGTGGATTGCTTTTAATCATTTCAGCCAAATGAGACAATTCACTATGATCAAATCCGAGTCGGTTCATTCCGGTATTGATCTTAATGTGAACAGGATAGGAATTCATGCCCATCCTACCGAGATAATGTGAGAATTTCTCCATCATCTCGGAACTAAATATTTCGGGCTCCAGCTGATATTGTAGCATCGCTTCCCAGGCAGATTCCTCTGCGTTCATGACCATGATGGGCAATCGAATTCCTGATTGGCGAAGTTGAATTCCCTCATCAACATAGGCTACTGCCAGATAATGCACCTGCCGATATTGAAGCATTCTGGCAATTTCTGTACTGCCACTTCCATACCCAAAGGCTTTTAATACTACCATCAATTTGGTCTCATTCCTCAGCAGGGATTGATGTTTTCTGATATTTCTGGATAATGCCCCAAGATCTATGCTGAGTTGTGTTTGATGAGTCACCAATTCCAGCCAATGGGCAATTTTTTCTAATTGAAAGACCCTGGCGCCTTTGATCAGGATAACGCTGGACTGGAAATCACTCAACAGGAAATGGCGAAAAAAAGCATCAGTATCCGGAAAAAATAGGGCAGAGGGTAGTAACTCCTGAAACATGGCTATCTGCCGAGATAAACGCGGTCCGATACCAATTAATTTTTTGATCCCTTTAGAATGTATCATGCGTGCCAATCGGGGATAGAGTTCATCCTCTGCCACCTCAGCCGTCATTAAATCAGACAAAATCAGAATCGTGGGTTGACCCCCCGCCTGTTGCATTTGATAATCGATGGCCAAAGCGAGAGATGTTTCATCGTTGCTATAGCTGTCGTTGAGTAAAGTACAATTATTTACTGCTTTCTTGAGCTGCAACCGCATATCGATCGGCTCGAGTCGTTGTAATCTTTTACTTGCCTCCTCCGGTGAAACTCCTATTACGACAAGTGTCAGCCAACAAGTCAAAGCATTATTTATGGAAGGGAAATCAGTAAAAGGTAGGGTAATGTTCACTTCCAGTTCACGAAAACGGGCGGTGATATTGGTATATCCTGACTTTTTTTCCTCCCGTATAATTTTCACAGTAGCATCCCTATGTCTGCTCCACGAGTATAAAATGGGAGGGGGGGTAACCAAGTTGTCAGCTGTCTCCTTAAAAATATCACCGGTTTCATCGGCTGCGTATACTATGGATCGGGCAGTCTTGAATAATTTCATTTTTTCCCAACCTTTCTCCATTCGATTTTCAAATCCTTCGCTGTGAGCATCAGAAAGATTGGTAAAAATGCCAAGCGTTGGTTGAATTATTTCAGCCAGCTGATTCATCTCTCCGGTAGTTGAGATGCCTGCTTCAAAAATTCCCAGGGTATGTTTCTCCTGCATCAGCCATACACTCAAGGGCACCCCTACCTGAGAATTATAACTGCGCGGACTTCTAACAATGACTTCATCTTTTTCCAATAACTGATACAACCATTCTTTCACAATTGTCTTACCATTGCTTCCGGTTATGCCAATTACAGGAATAGAAAATTGCCGACGATGATGGGCAGCCAGTTGTTGTAACGCTTGCAATACATCAGGAACCCTCAAAAATACTTGGCCGGTCAAATCCGGGGGGATTACATAATCCGAACAAACTACTGCAGCTCTCACACCCCTTTCCATTAATTCCCCGATGTAATCATGCCCATCTCTTCGGTCGCCAGGTAGTGCAAAAAACAATGTCTCGGCAGGAACAACCAGCCGACGACTATCAGTCAATAAAAATTGAATGGGGAAATCTATATCGGCAGTTGAGGAACCAGCCCTCAGAATAGCAGCGATATGTTGTATGGTATAGTGCAATCAAATAATTATTTCCCCTTCGCATCAGGCGGGAGCCCGCGTCGATTCACGAAAATTGAATAAAAGATAGAACCGGAAATACATACTATAATTACGGTGAGCGATATCAACACCTGAATATTTTTAGGTATCCATTGGCTGATATAATGCTCTCCGAGCATTTTAACGCCAATAAACATTAATACGATGGCAATACCTTGCTGTAAAAAATCAAATTTTGAGACGGCCGTTCTTAAAAGAAAGAAGAGACTTCTTAGTCCCAAAACAGCAAAAATATTAGACGTATAAATTACCAGCGGATCTTTTGAGATACCCATAACTGCCGGGATGGAGTCGAGTGCAAAAACTAAATCAATCGCAGAAAGAAGTAATATTACCACAAAAAGACTGGTATACACTCCTTTACCATTGCGCTGGATATAAAATTTTCCATCCCCGTCTTCTTCTGTCAGGGGGAAAAATTTTTTGATTTGTAAATAAATCCAACTGCGATGAGGATCAAACTCTTCATCTTCACCTGCAAAGAACATTTTATACCCGGTATATAAAAGGAATACGCCAAAAATATATAGAATCCAGGCGAACTGATTGACCAATGCCACACCCAGGGTAATAAATAAGATTCTGAAAATGATGGCCATCAATATCCCGATTAACAATACCCGCGGGTAGTGGCGCTGTTTTACCTTGAAGGAATTAAAAATGATAATAAATACAAAAATATTATCGATACTCAAACTCCATTCCATCAGATAAGCGCTGATGAATTCCAATGCCAGCTGCGACGAAGAAGCCGCTTCCTGACCCGGAACCACCACATTCTCCACAGCAAGTGCATGCCCTTCAATAAGCAGAAAAATAAAAAATGCCACTGCCAGCAGCACCCAAAAGAAAGTCTGCAGAAGAGCTGCTTTGATTGTTACCGTCGTATTTTTCTTGCTTAACAATCCCAGATCGACGATTAGCGCTATCACTAAAACTGCCGTAAAAACAAGGTAAACAATCTGATGTGCTGTCATAGAATCAATCGTATAGTTAAGTGTGCTTGTTCGTAGAAAATTTATTTTTTCGATACCTGTTTACCCATAGGGCTGCCAGAATCAATAATACAAGGGGACCTAATAAGTTGAGCAGTTGCCAAAAGACGCGTTCTTCCTCTACCCTTTTTTTATCCAGCAAGCGAAGTACGAAATCCTTGTTCCTACTCTCATATATTTTTCGGTCACTGACCAGAAAATCTATCGAATTCAATAAAAAATCTCTGTTGGCAAATCGATAATTGTCAAATGGTAATTGTCCCATGTATTGAGGACCTGACCCGTTGCTGACAGGATTGGTCACTATGTTGGCATCGGCAACGACAATTTGAGCAGTAGGTCTTACAGAAGCAGCAGCAAATGGATATCCACTGCTTCGCTGTACAGAATCCTTCAGTGCCTGGCCCGCCCTACCTGCAAAAAGAGAGGTAAATTCCCCTTCCAATAAGACAGCCACCGGCAGATAGCTTTTATTAAAACTAAGAAAATCCTCATCTGACTTCACGCTATTGATGCTCACCAGGGCGGGGGAACTAATGCTTCGGCTGTTGGAATCAGTAGCCAGTAATATGGTCTTGTTGATGCCCGGGGACTTGACCGTATCGATACTGGAAGGGAAAACCGGTAAGATTCGATCCAGGTTCGCAGAAACAGGATGAGGTGTTCTTCCACTTAAAAAAGGATAATAAGGCCAGGGAAGGCGACGCATGACCGGACTACCATCCGGGTTCTTACCGACTACGATCGGAATTTTCGCACAATTTAAGTCCTGCAAAAGATCATTACGAATGCGAACACCATAGCGAAATAGTATATCATCGAGTTCCAGTCCCCTATCGAAAGCAGTGTATTCCGCCTCACTGCGCATGAGACTGTCAAGTTCAGCGTGCAACTTATCAATGAACCAGATGATCTTCCCCCCCTGCATCACATACTGATCTAATTTGAGCTTATCTTCCTCGCTAAAGGTCTGGGTGGGCTTTACAATGATCAATGCCTGAATCTGAGCGGGATCAGGGAATCCATTTTTCAAATCGAAGATGCCGAGCCGATAACGGTTGCGCAATACCTCTACCAGATCACCAACAGAATAGTCAACCGGTTCACCGTTACCGGTGACATAGGCAACTACCGGTACTCTTTTTTGTGTTAACTGATGAATGGCATCTGCAAACTTATATTCTAGTAAAGCCTCGGCGGCATTTCGGCTGGCTTCTTCATCTTCCCGAGGGGTTTCATTGATAACATCAAATGGCTGGAAGACTTTTCGGCTGCTGCGAAGGTCAATGGCAATCGGAGCCTGATTCTCCCGCATCGAAACGAGGGCAGAAGGAATAATTCTTTGTGTAATTTTTTTCTTTTTCCGATCTGTCAGTTCCTGACTCGTTCCAAATACAACCCCCAGGCGCATCAAACTATCATAAAGCCGGAGACGAAGGGAGTCACTGAGTCCGGCATCATCGGGCAATGAAAAATCAACCTTTATGTGCTTGCCTGCAATCGATTTGAATTCATCTAAAAGTTCAGCGGTTGCCACCGATAATTTTTTATCATTGGCTGGCAAATCACCTGTGAGGAATACCCGGATATGTATAGTTGTATCGAGCTCTTGTAATAGCTGCCGGGTGGAGGGAGAAAGTGTGTATCTTTTTTCTGCAGTAAGGTCCACGCGAAAATACCAGCCGGCCGTTCCCGCAATCAGCAATACAATTAGAATGGCGGCTATCCAAATCCCATATTTTTTAAAGTGATGTTTAAACATGGAATTATCGTTGTTGAATTTGTCGGCGTGCAATGAGCAACATCAAAAAGGTAACTGCGATAAAATAAAGTACATCTCGGCTATCGATCACTCCGCGACTCATGGCAGCAGCATGGAACCTGATACCCAGCATCTGAAGATAATACTCACTTTCGAGGGGTAAGCCAGAAATCTGACTCAGGGAATCGAAACCAGCATACAGTAAAAGACAGACCAGTACCCCGACTAAAAAAGCAACTACGGTATTGGCAGTAAGACTACTGGCAGCTATCCCTACTGCTGTAAATAAAGCGCCCAACAAAAAAAGACCGATATAACTGCCGATGACCCCGCCTAAATCAATGCCTCCGGTAATACTCAATTGTTGGAGTGTGATGGCATACAAAAGGGTGGGTAGCAAGGCAGCCAATATAACCAGTAAGGCGCCTAAGAATTTCCCTCCTACCAATTGAGAGGAAGAAAGAGGCAGGGTGCGCAATAATTCAAAAGAGCCTAACCGATATTCATCTGCAAAACTCCGCATGGTGATAACGGGAATGAAAACTACCAGTACATAAGGAATCCATCGAAAAAATGGAGTCAATGTAGCATAACCAAAATCAAGCAGACTGGTAGCAGGGAAAATAAAAAATAAGAGGGCATTGAGCAAGTAAAATGCAGCTAGTGCCAAATAGCCGGTAAGACTGCTGAAAAATTGCCACCATTCTTTTTTGCAGATCATCCACATAACTCAAAACTACCTTTTATTGATGAATTGGCGGTCTGGGAAAGGACTTTTGGGTGTTTTCTCACAAATATTTAAGGGTAATTATCACCTAAAAAAAGAGCCGCAAAAATTTGCAGCTCCTTTGAATACGATATTGTATGCCGCTATACAGCAAAACTCTCCCCACATCCGCAGCTTCTGCTGGCATTCGGATTATTGAAAAAGAACCCTTTTCCATTCAGACCATCAGAAAAATCGAGTTCTGTATTCACCAGGTAGAGAAAACTTTTCAGATCGGTTACCACCTTAATGCCATTGTGTTCAAATACCTGGTCCATCGGCTGTGTCTCGTTATCAAAATCCATTTTGTAGCTCAATCCAGAACACCCCCCTCCCACGACGCCTACCCGCAAAAAATAGCCATCTTCCGGAGACAGACCTGCCTCCGACATGAGACCCAGAATTTTGGTTCGGGCCTTATCACTGATGTAAATACTATTTTCGGTTTCAACCATGACAGGAGTAATTAACCTGAATCAATCAATGAATTTTTTCTTCAAATACGAGTTCTTCCAGACCGTTCTTCTTTCTGTAATCATTGATAGCAGACTTAATAGCATCTTCTGCCAGAACAGAACAGTGAATTTTCACCGGGGGTAGGTTTAGTTCTTCTACGAGGTCCATGTTGTCAATCTGTACAGCCTGATCGACGGTTTTCCCTTTGAGCCATTCTGTGGCCAAAGAAGAGGAAGCAATGGCAGAACCACATCCAAATGTTTTGAATTTGGCATCAGTGATCATTCCGGTAGTCTCATCTACTTCTATTTGCAAACGCATTACGTCTCCGCACTCCGGAGCGCCTACCAGACCGGTACCTACGTTCTTTTTTGACTTATCAAGGGTACCAACATTTTTAGGATTGTTGTAGTGGTCGATAACTTTTTCTGAATATGCCATAGTTATAGGAATTTGAAAATTTAGTAATTAATGATGTGCCCATTCAATTTTATCCATATCAATACCATCTTTGAACATTTCCCAGAGTGGGCTCATCTCTCTAAGCTTCAAAACGGTATCAGTAACTGCTTTGATGGTATAATCAATCTGCTCTTCTGTAGTGAATCTACCCAACCCAAAACGAAGGGAACTGTGGGCAAGATCATCACCCAGTCCCAGTGCCTTCAGAACGTAACTAGGTTCTAGGGAAGCAGAAGTACAGGCAGATCCGGAAGACAATGCAATATTTTTATTGAACCCCATCATCAGACCTTCTCCTTCCACGTATTTAAAGGAAATATTGCTCACATGAGGAAGGCGATGTGCAAGGCTTCCGTTTACATAAGACTCTTCTATTTTTAACAATGCGCTTTCCAGTTTATCTCTTAATTGGCTGAGGCGTACAGCATCCTGATCCATTTCCAAACGAGCTAATTCGCAGGCTTTTCCAAAACCAACAATGCCGGGCACATTCAATGTGCCGCTGCGCATGCCCCGCTCATGTCCGCCTCCGTCCATTTGAGCAGTCACCTTCACACGTGGATTTTTACGACGAACATACAAAGCACCGATTCCCTTGGGGCCATACATCTTATGACCGGTGAAGGCCATCAGATCAATACCATCCTGCTGAACATTAACAGGTATTTTCCCAACCGTCTGAACCGCATCGGAGAAAAGGAGGATTCCATTTTTACGAGCCAGTTCACTGATGGCACGAATGGGTTGAATCACTCCAATTTCATTATTGGCATACATGATGGCAATTAAAATTGTCGTAGGACGAATGGCTGCTTCGAGTTCCTTCATATCAATCAGCCCTTCATTGTTCACAGGAAGGTAGGTCACCTCTCCACCCAGCCGTTCAATGTGCTTACAAGTATCGAGAACAGCTTTGTGTTCAGTTACGCAGGTAATGATATGATTTCCCTTGGAAGCATACATTTCAAATACCCCCTTAATAGCAAGATTGTCGGCCTCTGTAGCACCTGAAGTAAAAATAATTTCCTTCGGGTCAGCACCTATCAGTTGAGCTACCTGCTCGCGGGCATAGTCCACTGCTTCCTCGGCTTTCCACCCAAAAGGATGGTTTCGGCTGGCTGCATTACCAAAATTCTCGGTAAAATAAGGCAGCATGGCCTCCAGCACACGGGGGTCCATCGGAGTAGTAGCATTGTTGTCTAAGTATACGGGCAGTTGAACCATGGAAATAATAGTTAATTCGTATGTATAACACAAAAGTACTGCAATAGGTTGTCATATGGGGGGCCCTACCTGCACTACCGAGGTTATTTTCCATATTTCGTAAAGGAAAAGGGTGAAATATTGATTTTTTTCCCAATTTACATTGTGTTAGGTAGTGAATATTGCTAATTACTGATTAATTTGATTTAATATATAATAAATTATAACAATGTATAAAATTGAACACATTGGCATTGCTGTTAAAAATCTGTCCGATTCATTACCCCTGTATGAAAAGTTATTGTCTTCCGAATGTTACAAATTAGAGCGGGTCGACAGTGAAGGGGTAATCACTGCTTTTTTCAGGGCAGGGGAATCTAAAATAGAATTGCTGGAGAGCGCTGATGCGGATGGAGTAATTGCCAAATACATTAACCAGCGGGGGGAGGGACTCCATCACATTGCCTTTGAGGTAGATGATATCCGCGCGGAAATGGCCAGGTTAAAAGAGGCCGGGTTTCGCTTATTACGGGATGAACCCAGCAGAGGAGCCGATAACAAATGGGTTTGTTTCATTCATCCTAAATCTGCCGGAGGTGTTTTGGTAGAGCTATGTCAGGAAAGAGAAATGGAATAGCAGCCGAAGCTTACTAGATTCCTATACGAACCAAAGCAGCCTGGGCTGCTTGTTGACTGGCATCCTTTTTATTATATCCCTTCCCGGATGCTATTATTTCTCCTTCGAGATGAATATCTATTGAAAACAGGCGCCGATTCCCCTCTCTTTTTTCTTCTGCCAGCTCGAAGCGCAAAGACTTCCCATTTTTATTGGCCCAGCCGATGAGCTTATTTTTCAGATTGATGTCAACTCCTTCCAGGTCTTCCACGAACATGTGTGGCAATACGACCTGGTTCAATACCCATTGCTGTGTTTTACGGTATCCTTTATCCAGATAATGCGCTCCCACCAAAGCTTCCAGCGTATTTCCAAAAATCTGACTTGCCTTCAGTGCGTTATCAAATTTGTTATAGAAAGTAAGTTTTCGAAGTCCCATTCGCAGCGCAATCTCATTGAGTTGTTGCCTGTTGACCATTTTACTTCGCATTTCTGTGAGGTAACCTTCTTCTTTGTAGGGATATCTTTTGAACAGATAGTCAGCTATGATTGCACTGAGGATGGCATCACCCAGGTATTCCAGCCGCTCATTGTTTTCATCTGCTGTTTCTTTTACCGAACGATGACTCAGGGCAGTTCGGTACAGCTGAACATTCTTAGTATCTATCGCCAGTACTTCACGTAACTGACGGGCAAACCGTACTTCCGGAGACGGCTTTCTTATAAAAAAAGAAAACAGCTGTAACACGCTGTTAAGCTACAAATTTTTTTACTATAACACAGGCATTATGACCTCCGAACCCAAAGGTATTGCTTAGTGCGGCCCTAACCAGTCGTTGCTGAGGTTGCAGGAAGGTATAATTCAATTTGGGATCCAGATCAGGATCGTCTGTGAAGTGATTGATCGTAGGAGGCACTATATCATGCATCACACTTTTTATAGAGGCAATGGCTTCAATCACACCGGCAGCGCCGAGACAATGCCCGGTCATTGACTTGGTAGAAGATATATTTAGCTGATAGGAATGTTGTCCGAAAACTTCTAATATAGCATTTAGTTCTGCCCCATCTCCCAGCGGGGTGGACGTTCCATGGGTATTGATGTAATCAATATCTTCCGGCTGCATACCGGCATCCTGCAAAGCTGCCAGCATAACATTGCGGGCACCCAATCCCTCCGGATGGGGGGCGGTCAGGTGATAAGCATCGGCAGTGGCACCTCCACCTGCAATCTCACAATAAATTCGGGCGCCTCTTCTGATCGCATGTTCATATTCTTCCAATACCAATACACCGGCAGCTTCACCCATCACAAAACCATCGCGGTCTTTGTCATAGGGTCGACTGGCAGTTAATGGGTCATCATTGCGCTCACTGAGGGCTTTCATAGCATTGAAGCCACCTACACCTGATTCACCGATAACAGATTCGGTACCTCCACTGAGAATGATATCAGATTTTCCCATGCGTATATTGTCTGCCGCAACAATAATAGCATTGGTGCTGGATGCACAGGCGCTAACTACCGCATAATTAGGTCCACGAAAACCATGTCGCATGGAGATCTGACCTGCTGCGATGTCAAGAATCATTTTAGGAATAAAGAAAGGATTGAAACGAGGTGTACCGTCTCCCCGGGCGAAGTCCATTACCTCATCCTGAAAGGTTACCAGACCACCGATACCGCTGGCGAAAATAACCCCTACCCTGTCTTTATTGACCTGCTCGGCAGTAATACCGGCATCTTTCACCGCCATATCACTGGCAGCCAGGGCAATTTGAGTAAAGCGATCGAGTTTGCGAGCATCCTTTTTCTCCATATACTGGAGGGGATCGAATCCCTTGATCTCACAAGCAATTTGAGTTTTGAATTTAGAAGCATCAAATTGGGTGATGGGTCCGCAGCCGGAAACGCCACTGATTAGACCCTGCCAATATTCATCCAGATTATTTCCAATGGGAGTAATGGCACCAATTCCTGTAACAACGACTCTCTTCAATTGCATGTTGGCCAGTTTAACTGATAATCCGCCATTATGTAACAAAGTGGGTCACATAATGACGGATTGAAATTATTCCTGTAAGAACTGGTCTTATTTAGCGTGCTCTTCCAAGTAAGCAACAGCCTGACCAACAGTGGTGATGGTTTCAGCCTGCTCATCCGGAATGGAGATATTGAATTCTTTCTCAAACTCCATAATCAGCTCTACTGTATCGAGCGAATCAGCACCCAAATCATTGGTAAAAGAAGCTTCATTGGTAACCTCAGTCTCGTCAACTCCGAGTTTGTCAACAATGATTTTCTTTACTCTAGTAGCGATGTCAGACATTGTAAAATGTTTTGTTACAGGCGCAAAAATATACTTTTTGTCAAATAACCAATCTTTTCTGTGAATATTTGTTTCATCTCTCAACCCTACCGTTTGTCCCATTTTTCCTGTTTTTGCCCTTTTTTAGCCAAATACGGCGTAAATTGTAGTAATCCAAGCCCCAATGGCCCTAAAAATCATCGATCATGGTTCAGCCGAATACCGGCAAATGGTTGACCTGAGATTTCAGCTACTCAGGAAGCCGCTGGGACTTTCCTTTACCCCGGAAGAACTGGAGACAGAAAAATCAGATATATTACTCGGTTGTTTTGAGGATGATAAATTAGAAGCCTGCTGTATTTTAACTGAGGTAGACCCGGGTACTGTCCGGCTCCGCCAAATGGCAGTAGGGGCGGCCTTACAGGGGAAGGGAATTGGTCGGGTGTTGATGAATTTCGCTGAAAACATCGCCCGAGACAGAAAATACACCCGACTGACCATGCATGCCAGAAAATCGGCAGTTGGCTTCTATGAAAAAAGCGGTTACCGCATTGGGAGCGAGGAATTTACGGAAGTGACCATTCCCCATTATGTAATGGAAAAAGATCTCTAACCTCAGTCCTTTATTTTTTTCCTCAATAAAGACCTGAGTTCATGTAATTCAGGATCTGTCATCCCCTCTTTAGGTAAAAGAAAGAAAGAACGGGAAGAAAAATACAAGTGAAAAAAATGCGGACTTTCAAAGAAACGACTGAATTTTTCCCAGGGCCAATCAGCACTTCCCTTTTCATTGTCAAGTTGTAAGCCGATTTCCGTAAAACTGACGACAAACTCATCCTTAAATGTTGGAGAGCCTGAATAAATTGATCGGGGCATGATGTACCAAAAAGCGGCCATCATTCCCAGCCAAATCAACGATCCCAGCAGAAATGGTTCCGGCCTAATGTATTTCCAATAATATAAAGCAGCTGAAACGATGGCAAAAACATTTACAAGAATGATGAGGATCCGGATTTCTGTCCTTTGAATAAAGTGATACCGCAAGGCCTGCAATACCTTAGATTTTTGGTAGGTAACTTTCAGATGCATGGAGTATAATAATAAACGAAATTACAATTATCCGCTATTAGATATTTATACAGTTGCTCAGTTCTTCTCGTTAAATGAGTTAACCCATTTTTCAATACCGGGTGTAAAAGGAATGGGAAGCCCTGCCGTGATAACAGTTCGATACTGCAATCGGATAGATTTACCCTTCATCATTTTAAAATTCAGGTTAGTCTCTCCCTTTGAAAATATTTTTTGGCCAAAAGGATTGGCAGCGAATAACCCGTAGTGATTGGCATGCCAGAAAGTAGGGTACCCCAGGTTAGAAGAATGATCGATGAGTGTAATGCTTACCGGCACACCTGCCCTCCTTCCATACAACATGCACCAATTACCGCGGCTGCCCCAAACAGCATCCCCCTTTTTACCTGATGAAGAAAGATAATCCCCTGTTACAGTATGATCACGAATGCTATTAATTCGGGTGAAATTTCCGTTGCCCTCCTGGTATTCTTTGATCTCATTGACCGGCAACTCCAATTCATGGGCTACCCTGATTCCAAGTAATCCCTCCCTGGCATCAGGCATTCCAATTTGGGTAGCTGCCGTCAACTCAACGAACCGATCAATCCATCGAACATTCTTTTCCTGAAAAAATTCCAAACGAGTTTTTTCTTGCAGCAGCACCTGGCCATTAGAATGGACCCAGTCTGCGAGGTATTCAACCACTCCCTTATCACCACCTGCGACTGATAAAACTTGCCGCAACTGAATTCTACCATATAATTGCTTCTTTTCAGGTTGCACAACCGGAGAATTATTCCAGAAATCTATCCCATTCACTTTTTCATAACCCATCCACATCCCCACTTCCTGAGGCCGGTCTACAGGATCATCAGGTCTCGGCTGCAGTGGATACCCCCGGGTAATAGGCAAACCATCTGTCGCCTGCACAGGAAACAATACTGGCTTTGTAAGTGAATCAGCATAGAGCAGTTGGGTAAATAACTGGTCATTGACCTTTATTATCACTTTTTTCTCAGCGGGTACCTCTACCACTGATACAACGAACTTGTTTTGAGAAAATGAAACCAAAGGGAAGAACCCAAAATACAATCCGAGGTAGAGTAGAAAACGAAACATGATGAGGGAGGAAGAATTTTACAAACTTACTCCCCGCTTCCAGGGAATAAAATCATCCTGATTCAATAACACAGCTTTGGGAATAATGTTTCCACTGGCTACCTGAATACAAAATTCAAGAATCTCCTCTCCCATCTGAGCGATTGACTTTTCCCCGCTGATAATTCCACCCGTATCAATGTCAATTATATCCGGCATACGTTGTGCCAGTGCAGTATGGGTGGAAAGTTTAATCGTCGGACAAATCGGATTTCCGGTAGGAGTTCCCAATCCGGTGGTAAATAAAATAAGCGTAGCACCACTTGCTGCCTTTCCGGTAGTGGCTTCCACATCATTGCCCGGAGTACAAACCAGGCTGAGACCAGAGCGGGTGGCTTGTTCCGTATAATCCAACACATCTCGTACCGGAGAAGTTCCCCCTTTCAAGGCGGCCCCATTACTCTTCATTGCATCTGTAATTAATCCATCCCGAATATTTCCGGGAGATGGGTTCATGTCGAATCCGGAACCGGCTTGCTGAGCAGCCCGGCTATATTCCTGCATTAAATGCATGAATTTTTCGGCTTTGCCCTTTTCGGTTGTCCGGTCAATGAGTTGCTGCTCTGCTCCGCAGAGTTCGGGAAACTCAGCCAACAACACCTTGCCTCCCAAGGCAACCAGCATATCTGCACAATACCCTACTGCCGGATTGGCTGAAATACCACTGAAACCATCACTTCCGCCACATTTCACTCCTATACAAAGCTGGCTGAGGGGAGCGGGTTTTCTTTCCAGCTGATTAATCCTGATGAGTCCGCGGAACGTAGCTAAGATTGCATCTCCAATGAGTTGTTCTTCACTGATAGACTGCTGCTGCTCGAATACCAACAAGGGTTTGTCAAAGGCAGGATTCCTTTTTTTAATATCATCCAGCAACTGCTCGCTTTGTAAATGCTGACAACCGAGACTCAAAATAGTAACCCCTCCTACATTGGGATGATCTGCATATGCAGCCAATAATGAACTGAGTGTAGCAGCATCCTGCCGGGTACCTCCACAACCTCCCTGGTGATTGAGGAATTTTATGCCATCGACATTTTGAAAAAGGCGACCGGAATTTTTATCTAAAACAGCGACCGGGGAAAGATCAAAATCATCCATACTACCCGTTTGGATAAAATGATCAATCATTTGTCTCGTTTGCTGTTTATATGGATGGGTAACTGAATAACCCAACTGGTC